>NZ_CALWMU010000037.1:0-28939 GCF_944382095.1 Candidatus Acetatifactor stercoripullorum | reverse complement strand
AAATATCTGAATAAGACCTGAAAAAAGGAATTCAGAAGAGAGTGACAGGATATGAAGTTATTTACCTTTCAAAACTGACCAAATTCTTTCTGACTTGACACCCTTTCATCAGGGTGTTATAGTTAACTCCGAAATAAATAACAAAATAACCGCTAGGGGAGCACATCGCTGAGACTGAATCCCGCAGGATTCTAACCCTCACTACTTGAACCGGATAATACCGGCGGAAGGAAGCAAAAAAGACTTGCGCAGCCACACATCTGCAGCTATGCCTGTGTGGGTGGTGCACAGGTCTGATGATGTCCCTCCTTGCGAACACAAAGGAGGATTTTTTATGTCTATTGTTACACCGGACGGCGGTCTCACCGCCCTGGGCTATGCCCTGTCCATTCTCGCAGCCGTGATTTTGGTGCTTGCCGCCGGGCTGCTTCGCAGCAAAACGGCTTCTGGCAAAAAGCTGTCAACTAAGCAGCTGATCTTCTGCGCCGTTTCCCTGGCCCTTGCCTTTGTCACCTCTTACCTGAGGCCTTTTAAGCTGCCCTTTGGCGGCTCCGTCACCCTGTTCAGCATGCTCTTCATCTGTCTGATTGGAAACTGGTACGGCGTCAAGGCCGGGATTATGACCGGGCTGGCCTACGGTATCCTGCAGTTTCTTCAGGAGCCTTACGTCTTAAGCTTTTTCCAGGTGTGCTGCGATTACATTCTGGCCTTCGGAGCCCTTGGGCTGGCCGGGATATTCTGGAAATCCAAAAATGGTCTTGTAAAGGGATATCTGTTAGGCATTCTGGCAAGAGGCGCCTTCCACACCCTGGGGGGATATCTGTACTGGATGGATTATATGCCCGAAAATTTCCCTCAGTCTCTGGCCGCGCTCTACCCCATCATTTATAACTATTCCTACATACTGGCAGAGGCGGTGCTGACTGTCATCGTCATTTCTCTGCCTCCCGTTTCCAAGGCTCTTCTTGTGGTCAGGAAAACAGCTCAGGAGGCTTAACAGGTCTTGTTATTTTTTCCCTTCAGGGATAAAATAGAAGCATGAAAGGTCATCAAAAACAGCTGATGCCAGAAAGAGGGTGTTTGAATTGAAAATTGCCGTAACTTACCAGGATCAGATGGTCTTTCCGCATTTTGGGCACACAGAGCATTTCAAGCTTTACGAGGTGGAAAACGGAAATATTCTGTATACCCAGATCGTAGATACCAATGGGGAGGGGCACGGTGCCCTGGCGGGACTGCTTACAAGGCTCCAGGCAGATGTGCTGATTTGCGGCGGTATTGGCACAGGCGCCCAGAATGCGCTGCTGGAGACCGGCATTTCCTTTTTCGGCGGTGTAACCGGCAATGCGGATGAGGCAGTCCGCGCCTATCTGTCCGGCACATTGTCCTATGATCCAGACGTACACTGTGACCATCACGAAAAAGAGCACTCCTGTGGGGAGCATACCTGTCAGAAGGACAAGCACGGATGCGCTGGAAACGGTGCGTAAAACATATCTTTCCTATAAAGAAAAAAGTACGGCGCAGCTTAACCGCACCGTGCTTTTTTCTTTTATTTTCCGCATCTGCTTTGATTTCTTCTGCTTTAGTTACTCCTGTCCTCTGCGCTCCTTAAGCTCCGCTTCCATTTTATTCAACGTCTTTTTATCCAGATTATAGACCAAAGCAAGCCCTATAAACTGCAGCGCAGCGCTTGCCAGATACAGCACCGCCACAAGATAGCGCATCCTCAAAGCCACATCATAGGTCTGGTTTCCACCATTTGCTTCCACATAACCAAGAGATGCCATGAATACCAGCGCAAGAGAGGGTCCCATGCCTTGCGCCAGCTTTCTAAAGAAGGAATGGAGAGAGTAAGTGGTTCCCTCCTCGCGATTTCCATGCTTCCACTCGTTGTAGTCGATGGCGTCTCCCATCATGGACCAGGACACCGTAGAATAAATACCCATGCCCAGGCTGTTAATCAGCTGGCAGATCACCCAGAGAGCAATTCCTTGCATATTTGGCGTAATAGGCAGTACCACCATAAGCCCACAGGCAATCAGAGAAAAAACTGCACCCACTGTAGCGATTTCCTTCTTTCCATATTTCACCACCATCTTGCGGGCCAGCGGCGTAAACAGAATGATCGGTATCATGGCAAACATTGACACCAGTCCTGAAATCTGCACATTATGGAAATAGGACTGCCACATAACCGTATTGGCTGCCGTAGCTCCCTGCATACCAAGAAACATTCCCATGGCCGCCAGAGTAGCTCCCACTGCCGGGCGGTTTTTCAAAAAGTTTCCCACCGCCTTTAAAACATTAAATTTCCTTTTTTCCTCACTGACCTTCACATTGCTTTCCACGCGGATTACTGTGTTGCGGATCATGAATTGAAAGGCAAGAAAGCCAAGTACTCCCATCACTAAGGCCGCCGCAAATACGCGTATGCCCACAATGTTATTGCTTTCATCATAAATCAGAAGCGGAAGCAGCGCCATAGTAGCCATCTGTCCCACCAAAGAGCCCACGCTTCTCCAGGCAGACAGGGAAGCACGGTCGCCGGGTTCGTCGGAGATTAAGGACAGCAGGGAGCCGTAAGGCACATTCGCCACTGTGTAAAAGGCGTCCCACAAAACATAGCCGCAGACAAAGATAATGTTCTTTGCCATGGCCGGTGCATTTGGAAGAGGGACAAAGCACAGCGCTCCTGCAACCAGCAGTCCCAAAGACCCCAGCCAGATATAGGCCAGAAACTTATTTCTCTTGTATTTGCGCCGGTCGGCATCCACGATGGAGCCGATTAACGGGTCATTGATGGCGTCCCATATCTGACAGACCAAAAACAGCCCCGCATAAAGAATGGAATCCATCTGCATAAACTGGGTCCAGAAGATCGCCATGGTTCCCTTCAGCGCAAAACTCATGTTACACCCTAAATCCCCCGCAGCATACGCCAAATTGTCACGCATGCTGAATTTCCGGTATGCACTCCCTCCCGCCGAATACACTTTACTGTTTTTTCCCATATGATTATCCTCGCAAAATTATTTTTTCCTGATACGGTTGAGCTGACGGTTCAGCTCCAGCATTTCCTCTTTTGAGACGGCTCCGTTTCCGGCCATCCCCATCATGGAAAGCAGTCTCTTAACCGTAAAGCCCGACATCATTTTCATCATGCCTTCGTTCACCTTAAATCCGGCAGCCTCTCCCTCCTTTCCGTCTGAGCCCTTCATCCTCTTCATCAGTCCCGCGCTGAAGGAGGCCACAAACTGCTGTCCCTCCGGGACAGACATAATATCAGAAAGCTTGTCATTGATGGAGAAATACCCTTCCGGCATATCAATCTCAAACCAGTTGATCACATCGCCGGTTTCCTTCATGCGGTAGTCCTCGTTAAAGACCTCCACCCTGCGGATCACGCTTTCATCCACGCATTCCCCGGCTTTTGCTTCGATTTTGCTTTCTCCCGCATTGGGAACATCAAAGTAAAAGAAATGCACATCGGAGGTCTTGCTGCCAATGCTTTCTCCGTTCACAAACAGCTCCACCTGGGGCTGGTTGGAGTAAACCGTCACCCTGGTCACATCCTCCACCCGGTCCACATAGCGCTTTCCACAGATATGTACAAAGGGCTCGTCAGAAAGCCATGCCTTATACGCATAAAAGGCGTCCTTTTTATACTTTCTGTCAAAGGTCACAAGGCCCTTGTGATTCATTCCGTCCTCGCCGCCCTCCGCTCTGGCGTCCGCCGCAAAGTCAAACATATTCCACACATGGGTAGCCCATATAAAAGGCCTGGTAAAGAGCTGCTTGATCAGCTCCTCATGATAATATGCCTGATACTCCTCCGTGTAGTCCCCCTGCTCCGGATTGGAGGTATGCCAGTTAAGTGCCTCACAGCCATACTCGCTCATTCCAATAGGTATTTCAGGATATTTTGCATGGAACCCATCGAAAAACTCTCCATTCATGGAGGTATCTCCACCATACCACCCATAATAGTGATTATAGGAAATCACATCCGGGATTTTCAGATAAGACGCATCTATACTGCACATTGAGACAACCGCCATAGTGGTCAGCCTGGCAGGATCCATCTGATGTGCAAGGTCATTTAATATTTTATGATTCTCAATCAGGTCCGCATCCTCCTCGCCGCCCATGGTGATCTCATTGGAAAGCCCCCACACCACGATGCTGGGATGATTATAATTCTGAATGATCAGCTCCTTCATCTGAGAGACGGTATTTTCCCTCCCTCCCGGCATATGTCTGGAAATATAGGGAATTTCCGCCCAGACCACCATTCCGTTCTCATCGCACAAATCATAAAAATACTGGTCGTGCTGGTAATGGGCCAAGCGTATGGTGTTTGCCCCCATTTCCAGAATCAGTGCCATATCCTCCTCGTGATCTCTTCTGCTGAGGGCATTCCCGATTTTAGGGCGATCCTGATGACGGGATACCCCGTGCAGCGGATATTCCTCTCCGTTTAAGATAAAACCTCTCTCAGGGTTAATCTCAAAGGTACGGCAGCCAAAGCGGACGCTTCGCTCATCCAGCGTCTGCCCATCTCCTTCCAGTACAGCCTTTAATGTGTATAAATGGGGATCCTTCCTCCCGTTCCACAAGTGAACGTCTGTAATACTCAGCTCCGCTTCCGGTGAAGCTGCATCCACTGTGGTTTCTGCCACTGTGCTGCCGTCGTCACAAATGGAAAAGGTAATTTTCTCTCCGCCGGTGATGCCGGTCACATAAGCACATACCTTTACCAGGGCGTCCTTCCCCTCTATCCTTGGTGTCGCCGTGATGCCGGGGCCTCCGAAATAATCCAGATCAAACCGCGTGCGGCTTACGCTCAAAAGGTTTACATTCCGGTACAATCCGCCGTAAAAGGTAAAATCTGCCATCTGCGGGTACACATGATCATTGGGGGCATTATCCACTGCCACAACAATCTCATTGTCCTTTTCAAGAAATTCCGTGATATTGACTCTCCAGGTAGAATAGCCGCCGTCATGATGCGCCGCCGCCCTACCGTTCACATAGACGTCGGCAGAGGAATTGGCTCCTTCAAATTCAAGATATATTTCCTTTTCATCCGCATCCCCAGGCCTTTCCAGATGCTTTACATAACAGCAGGTTCCCCGATAATAATCGTTGCCCCCATCCTGTCCATCCATTCCGTTCCAGGTATGGGGCAGATTTACGGCTTCCCAGCTCCCTTGCTTCAATACTGAAGCCCCTCCCTCAACAGAAATGCTGTCCTTGCTAAACTGCCAGCCCTGATTCCAGTTTGTTTTTACCATTGGATTTGTCCTCCTTCCTTTTGCTTCCAAAAATGTGAAATAAGTACTACTCTTGGGAAGATTATAACAGCCTTGTTCTTCTTTCGCTTGTATTATTCCTATTGTATTTGGATTATTTTTGTGTTATTTTGATTTTAAATAAAAATATTTAACATGGTGGTGATTATTTTGCTGTTCTCTGTACCCATAAAAGAAGCCTTTCCCTTTATCCGCCAGATCATTTCCGATGCCTACATGACTGACGCCTGGTATCTATCGGCCCCTTACACTGATCTGGATAAGGCAGACAGAGGGTTCCGCAGTCTGCTTCTGCAAAAGGAGGATATTGCCTCCCTTTTGGCAAAAAGCCAAAATATGATCAGGGAGCATCGGCTGTTTATTATCTACAGCGCCCTGGAATTTTACAACATTATTGCCCTGCTTCCCTGTGAAAGCACCCCTGACTTCATCTGTCTTGGACCCTTCCGTGACCGCCAGATAACCGATCAGGATCTGATCCGGATCGTTCAGGCCCATCATTTCCCTGTAAAGCATCAGGATGTGCTCCGGCGCTTCTATTACAGCCTTCCCACAGCAGACCCGCAGAATATGGCCTCCACCCTCCGCCACCTTCTGTCTGCATTCCTTCCGGAATTTGAAAAGGCCTATCCTGAATATATCAGCTTCTCCCAGAAGCAGAATCCGCGGCTGTCATTTTCTTCCATTGATGATTATGTCGCCTCCTTCTCTGCAGACCAGGCGGAGGTCTGCTGCCGTCATTTAGAGGACTTTGGCTTTGCCTTGCTGCGGGGAAAAACAGAAGAAGCCTCAGATAAACTGAAGCTTCTTCTGGATTATATTGGATGCCGCCCGGGCATTTTGCCGCAGCAGCTGCACAAAGCGGCCTGCTTTCTCAATTCCTTCTGCTTAAGCCGTATGCTTGCTACGCAGGTTCATCCTGTTTTCATTATGAAATGCTATCTCACCTATGAATACCGCATTGAGACAGCCGAATATCAGCAGCTCCTCCGGCTGCCCTATGAAATCTGCCGGAAATACTGCCTTATGGTAAAAAATCACAGTCTGCCAGAGTATTCCAGCTTAGTCTGCAATATCATGAATTATGTGTCGGCACATATTTCCGAGGATTTGAATCTTTCTGCCATCGCCGACTATTTCCACAAAAATCCTGCTTACATCTCCGGACGGTTCCGCAGGGAAACCACGCAAAGCCTGACAGATTTCATTCAAAAGGAGAGAATTCAGTCGGCCATCCAATATTTCAATACCACAAATATGTCTGTGGCGGAGGTGGCGGGAAATGCAGGCTTCCAGGACTTTGCTTATTTTTCAAGAATTTTCAAAAAGCATGTAGGCTGCTCTCCCAGCGAATACAAAAGGATGGTAAATCGGTAGGCTTACGCGTCCTGCGCCGCTCTCTCGATAAATTCCCGGAAAATTGCAAGACTGTTTTCATCACTTTCGTAGGAAAATTCAGGGTGCCATTGTACCGCCCACACGAAGCGGGCATCCGCCTTGTAAACCGCCTCTGTCAGACCGTCCTCGGAATATGCCATTGGCGTTAGTGCAGAGGAAAGCTCCTTGATCGCCTGGTGGTGGCAGCTGTTGACTCCCAGAGTCGGCTTTTGCAGCAAAAGGCAAAGGGGCGAATCCGGCTCCAGCCTTACACTGTGGATTGGCTTATCATAAGGGGGCTTTTGCCGATGTGTAACCTTCGACGGGTGCTCTGCCTGCAGATCCTGATACAGGGTTCCTCCAAGCACCGCATTCAGAATCTGTATGCCCCGGCAGATTCCCAAAATGGGCTTATCCAAATGAAGCACTCTCTCCAGCAGATATTTTTCCATCTGATCCCTTTCTTTACATATCTCACCGCAAAGAGCGGATTTTTCCGCCTTATAAAGCCCAGGGGAAACATCCTGTCCCCCTGTGAACAGAAAGCCGTCGTATTGATCCGCCAGCGTATCTAATATTTCAGTGTTTGTGCAAAGAGGCAGCATAACAGGAATACCTCCCGCTTTTTCAATTCCCTTCATATATCCGGGAAGCATCCAGTAGGATTCTTTTTCGCTGTCATACAACGGCAGCAGCGCAATGATTGGTTTTTTCATAATATGATTCCTCTAATGTTATCCCTCATTTACAAGTAACTGGCCGCGAAGAGGCGGCACAAAGATAGGCGCCTTGAAACCTTCAAAGCGCCCTTGCCTGCCAGTCATTATAGTACTTTACTCTATGTCTGTCAACAAATTCTTCTTTTCCTCCAGGATTGCCGCCACCACCGCGCAGGCAGGACAATCGCAGTATTTTGCTCCGGCCGCCTTGATTTCCTGTGCGTGGGCATTCACCTCTTTTGCCTTTTCTGCACCGAATACCTTTTCCCCTGCTTCCGAACCGGAAAAAGCGATCAGTCCGTCAACGGTGACAATATCCTGCTCCAATTCTGCAATCAGGCTTTTTGTCTGCTCAGCCTCCCTGTCCGTTCCAAGGGCATCAAGCCAGTTCTGGGCCGCTTTCTTTGCCTCTGCGCAGCAGGTAGGAGCATTGATCAGCTCGTTTACCTTCTCAATCACATAATCCTTTACACTCTGTTTCATGGTTCCCGTCCTTTCCTTATTCGTCTTTCGCACATTTTCATTCATTCTCTCTGCAGCTATTTTAGCACAAACGAACGGGAATTCATAGTCCCATACAGCTCAAAAAGCATATCATCCGTGACAGGTACCGGATTATTAATTTTGTAAGGTTCAAATCCTTTAAGTCCGTCCGCAGGCCTCCCCCACTGTCCTTAACGAGGCTTTCCGCCAGCCCATCATTATTTTTGCCAGGCAAACTCCGCCGCTTCCTTGATCCAGCCTATCAGCTCCTCGTCAATTTCATCCAAATCGGAAATGAGCAGATGATGGGTCCATCGGTTAGGGTAAGGCTCAGTCGCAATGTCAATCCGGAAAGAATCCGCCTTATGTTCCAAGCCGAAAGTCACCACAATATAATTTTCCGGGCAGTCCTTCTTTTTCCGCACCCGTGCAAACGACACGCAGGCGAACATATGCTTATTATAAAAGGAAATCTGGCTTTTCTGCACCTTAATGCGCACGTTATCAATATCAGTTAAAATTTGTTCTTCCAGCTTCTCATAAAGCGGAAGGGCACCCATATGCCCTTCAAAGAAAAGAAGTGTATCCGCGTCCATTATTCTCCGTGCTCCTTCCCGCACCATGCCGCAATCTCGCCAATCAGGCCGAGGGGCAGCGGCTTCTCATGTATTCCTCAATATTCTGCGGCGCAATACCGCAGTAATGGTTTTGATTTATATTCTTGAACTTCCGTCCGCATTTTGGACATTCCCACACGGCTTTCCGCTTCCCTTATGGCTGAACCGCCTTTACTGTAACTTTTACGGTGTCTCCCGGCTGTTTTCCTATTTTTGTCCGAATATCTTTCCGAATGCCAATGATATAGCAAATTGAGCCATCGTCATTTTTGAGACCCATATTCACGATACTGCCAGAATATGGCTCGCCGTCAAAGGTAATTTCTGCCTTGACACGCCCCCTCCCAAATTCTTTTCGGATGTCATAGGGAAACCGCACATAAGCACCGCCTTTTTCGGGGACGGGTTCAATTACTGCATCAAACAGATAGGTTTTTCCATTGTTTTTTATACCTGCTTCACAGATTTGCACCTATCCACGCAGTATTTTCTCCATAGCCTTGCCTTTGGCAAGTTCGTCAATAAGTTTATCCAGATACCGAATCTCCTGCATCAGCGGTTCCTCAATCGTTTCCACACGCACGCCGCATATAACACCGGTGATTTGCTTCCTGTTCGGGTTCAGATGCGGGGCATTGCGGAAAAAGTCGCCGTATGTCACAGAACTTGCCGCAGCCTTTTGAATTTCTTCTGCAGTGTACCCGGTCAGCCAAGTGATCACTTGAGTCACTTCGCCCAATGTGCGCCCTTTTTTCTCTGCTTTGCTGACCAGAAATGGATAGATTTTGCTGAAACTCATGCCATAAACTTTTTCATTACTCATACCGTTTTCTCCTGTTCTTCCGCCTGCCATGTGCGGAACAATTTTTCCTTCAGCGGAAGGTAAGCCGCAAGGGTTTTCCATCTGCTCTCTTTATAATACCGGTCTGCAACTTGAAACAGTTTCATAATCTGCATCTCCTTCAAATTTGTGGCAGTGTCAAAAACTACCTGTTTTTATTATTCTAAAATTGTAATCGCACCATGTCTTAAAGGAATCCGCCTGAAAAAGAGTGGTAACCTCCGTACTCTCTGTGGGATCAGGGATCACGAAATCCTGCAGTCCACAGATATAATCCAGCATTTCCATATCAGGCATACCGGTGTTTTCAAAAGAAACCATCCACATTTCTGGCTCCTGCTCGGCCACCTGTGCAAACACAGCATCTACATCCGCCAGGGAATGAATCTGTGGCACATCAATATTATACTTTTCCAAAATATCCGTCCAAGCTTGCCGCCATAGCAAATTCCGGAGAGCTGTAGCTGTTTATGATATCCTGTCCGTATTCCGGCAAAAGCTCACTCATATCCACAAGATAACCGGCCTGTATCCAGCTTGGATCATAGCTGGAGCATGATTTCCAAATCCAGCGTCATATTGATCTTTTCCAGGGTGATCTCATTTACCTTTTCCAGCACTTTGTCCGGCGCTTCCCTGTGTCTGGCCGCATCCTGCAAGCGCTCCCGCCAGAAGAGATGCACATAACAGTGGAATTAACTTTTTCTTCATACTTATCCTCCTTTAGCTTTGATGTACGGGTTTCTCTGTGCTTTTATTTTAATTTATCCCGCAAAAGGAAAGCTATGAATTTTATATCCTGGTTTTGCACTTTTGTTCCTTTTCCATCCTCCACCGTATGCCCTTGTACACCAACGCTATTTCCACACCATAAAATATTCCTGCTCCCCGGTGCTTTCCTCTTTCTCTTCGGATGCCACTGTAAACCCTTCCCGCTTATAAAAGGCCACAGCTCCTTTGTTTTTCCGGTATACATGTAATGACAGTCTGCCCTTGATAGATTTTACAAAATCCATGAGCTGTTTTCCCACTCCCTGGGACTGGCATTTTTCGCAGACAAAAATTCCGGCAATGTAATCACCGCTCAGCCCCACAAAGCCCAGAATCTCTCCGCTCCTTTCCTCTTCATAAACATAAACCCGGGCCTTTGGCATCATTTCTTTTACAGACGCAAAATGCTCCTCCCAGTATCTGGGAGAAATAAAGCTGTGTGCCTTTTGATTGGTATCCAGCCAAATTTCCATAATCCTGTCAATTTCTGTCTCTTTTTGTTCTCTGATCATAATCGGCCTCCCTTTATTAAGTCTTTTCCCCAAAAGGCTCCTGTTATAGCTTTCCCTTCCCATAAATCATCTTATTTTACCACAATTCCGAGAGCGTGGAAACAAACGCCCTTTCGTTCCATTTCAAGCTGAGAGGAAGTAGATTTGTACACAGCCTTATGCTATACTTTTCTTAGTGTTGAATAGAACAAAAAATCGGAATTTAAATATCATCAAGGAGCCAGACGCAAAGGCACAGAGGTGGGGAACACTATGAGAAAGAGGAAAAGAGCTATGAAAATAATTTTTATTGTGATTGTTGCAATGCTTATATTGCTGCTTATCATATACATCAATCATCAAATCCATTTAAAAGGAGAAGCTGAATTGCGCCTGCCATTAGGAAAGATAGTTGAAGTTGATGGACACAATATGAGCGTCTATATTGAAGGTACAGGTGATACAACGCTTGTTTTTATGTCGGGCGGAGGTACTTGTTCTCCCATACTGGATTTCAAATCCCTCTATTCTCTTTTAAGTGATAAATATCAGATTGCCGTTGTAGAAAAATTCGGGTATGGTTTCAGTGATGTTGTCGATAAAAACAGAGATATTGATTCTATACTTGAAGACACAAGGACAGCGCTTGCATCGGCGGGATTAACCGCACCTTATGTCCTTTGCCCGCACTCTATGTCAGGGCTTGAAGCCTTATATTGGGCGCAGAAATATCCCAATGAGGTGTCTGCAATTATCGGGCTTGACATGGCAGTTCCAGAGTATTATGACAGCATGAATATAAATATTCCTCTTATGCGTATTGCAAGCTGGGCAGCAAACATAGGTGTCACTCGATTTATTCCGGAGCTGTCGGACAGTGATGCTGTAAAGTACGGCACCTTATCGGACAAAGAAAAAGAAATCTATAAAGCTGTTTTCTACAGCCGCACGGCAACTGTAACTATGATAAATGAAACTGAATGGGTGAAGGAAAACGCTGAAACGGTGAATAGCATGGGAATCCCGCAGCTTCCAATGCTGTTATTTATTTCCGACGGTTCTGGTGGAACAGGATTCGATAAAGACACATGGCGGAAAATTCCTATAGAATATATAGCACAGATTGATGGAGGAGAATATATAGAATTAAACTGCCCGCATTATGTTCATGACTACGAATACAAAGCAATAAGTGAAAGTATCATTGCATTTCTATCGGAACGTTAAATTTCCATTTAGCGCTTATCTTATAAATTTCGTCCTTGGTACTGTATCGTTACAACATAAACTGTTTTGCTTGATTCATCAATGCGGAAAATAGCGATATAATTATCAATCAGCAGCTGCCTGTAACCCTTACCCGCATATCTGCCTTCATTACGCTCTTGGTGGGACTGTGGAAAGGTGTCTAAATTCAAAATGGCCTTTTTAATTCTGCCAAGCTGTCCCTTAGCATTTTCAGGAACCATTTTTTCACTTGCAAGATATTTGTAAATGCTGTCTAATTCGCGTATTGCTCTGGGGCTGATTTTAACCTTGTATTTATCCAAAATGCTTTTTCTCCAATTCTGCCAAAATCATCTCTGCATCGATTGCTTCAGCCCCGTCAGCCATTTCCTGCTCTGATTCGTAGATGGCTTGGTCAATACGGTTAATTCTTGCAAATTTATCGTATAATTCACTACTCATTATAACTAAGTCGCTATATCCGTTTTTCGTAATAAAGATTGGCTCTTGTGCCTTGTGTGCAATGTTGGAAATTTCAGTTGTATTGCGCAGCTCTTTAATAGGCATGATAAGAGGCATGATGCTTCACTCCCTTCTTTGTCATAATAATAGCATAATTATGCTTATCATGCAACAAAAATATGCGCATAATTTTGTTTTTTCAGTCAATGGAACAATCTGTTCCTTCCTGACGATTCTTTTCAGAAGCTGCATGTTGACGGCTCTCCCGCCCTCTTCAGATACAGATTAAGAAATGAATCCCTGATGCAGGGAATGATGGTCGTAATTCATATCCAAGCTTTAAGGGGCTGCTTTCGCAGCCCCTTTCTTTCGTATTAACATTTTCCTTCCACACATACCTGAAATTTACTGCAGAAGCGCCAGAACGCCCTGGTTTGCCTGGTTGGACTGTGCCAGCATTGCCTGGCCTGCCTGTGCAAGAATCTGGTTGTTGGAGTATTTTACCATCTCGGTAGCCATATCCGTATCGCGAATCTGGCTCTCTGCGCTGGTGGTGTTCTCCACAACGTTGTCCAAATTGTTGATGGTGTGCTCCAGACGGTTCTGTACCGCACCGAGAGCGGAACGCTGGGTGGATACCTTCTGGATAGCTGCGGAAATGGTGTCGATAGCTGCTGTGGCTGAGTCTGCGGTATCTCCGCTTACCTTCAGTCCATTTACTCCAAGTCCTCTTGCGCTCATCATGCTGATCGACAATGCAATTTTATTGTCATCAGTGGAATCAGCCCCCACATGAAGGCTAAATTCCAGAGCCTCATTTAAGTCTGCAAAGGCTTCCACAGTAATCGTTCCGTCTGAATCAGTGGTAATGTTTTTGATATCACCGGCTCCTGCCGCATCTAAATCAGCCTTAACTTTCGCAAATAATTCCTCTTGTGTAGTAAATGCTCCACCTGTCGCCGTTTTCTCTGCCTCCGTTATTGCCTCATCAATTGACAGAGTCTTATCCTGTCCAGCATCCTCATCCTCAACATTTGTCACCAATCCATAGGTTACACCGTTGATCTCCACAGTCGCAAGATCATAGGTTCCCTTATCAGTTACTGTTTCCTGTGTCGCCGCTCCCATTGTGTAAGTAGCTTTTCCGGTCTCTGCGTCAATATCCGCGATAGCAGCATTCGCAGTATTGTAAGTCAATTTTGCGACCTCACCGTCCGCATTTACGCCTTTCAGAAGATAGGATTCGTTGAACTTAGTGGTTGTAGCCACGCGGTCAATCTCCGTTACCAGCTGGTCAATCTCGTCCTGGATATACTGTCTGTCATCCTCACTGTTGGTGCCGTTTGCCGCCTTCACTGCCAGCTCATCCATTCTCTGAAGCATGTCGTGCACTTCTGTCAGCGCGCCTTCTGCGGTCTGCACTGCGGAGATGCCGTCCTGGGCATTTAAAGAAGCCTGAGTCAGACCCCTGATCTGCCTTCTCATCTTCTCGGAAATGGAAAGGCCTGCTGCGTCGTCTGCCGCACGGTTGATCTTATAGCCGGAAGAAAGCTTCTCGGTGGATTTTGCCTGAGATGACATTGTCAGTCCCAGCATTCTGTTGGAATTCATTGCTGTTAAGTTGTGTTGTACTACCATAAAATGTACCTCCGTTTACTTTTTGGGGATTTTCCCCTTCTGCCCCGAATCCGTTCGTGACAGTTTTTCTTTTCTTTATTCAGTTTTTGTTCCCCGGCATAAGCCGATGGTGTAATATGAAAGGCGCCCCTAGGTTAGCAGCCTATTATTACCGATACTTCAGTCAGGATAGTAAGGTGAAGCCCCCGCCTCCCCGGCCTTTTGGGCCGCTTTGCTTCTCACTATAGGCACCTCCTTGGGAGCATCCACCATGACATGGAGGTTTTTCCCAGTCCCGCCTGTAAAAATGACCTTTACGTTATCGCCTATTATCAAATATTCTCCTGGTCGAACAGAGAGCTTCAGCATACAGACCTCCTTGTCTGGAACGGCTTTTGCCTGGATGCAACCTTTTATTTTGAAAGGTTGCATCCAAGACCATTAGAAAAGGAGAATAACTATGAGCACAACACAGCCTATCCGAGATCGGGCGCTTCTTCAGGATTTCAAAAATTACTATCTTCTGCATGCTCCAAATCCCAGAAACTACACCTTAATCGTAATCGGTCTCAATACCGCCCTGCGCATCAGCGATATCCTGCATCTGACCTGGAACATGGTTCTCAAGGAAAACGGCAGCTTCCGCCCCCATATTCTGATCAAGGAACAAAAACCGGAAAAGAAAACAGAATCCTGATTAACCAGGAGGTAAAAAGAGTTTTGGGAAATTACTGGAACAATACCGAAAGAGAGCTGAACGATTACATTTTTCAAAGCAGCAAAAGCTCTCCGAACCCACTTTCCCGTTGTCAGGCATACCGGATCATACGAAAAGCAGCTGAGGAGGTTGGCTTAGAGGATGTAATCCGATGCCACTCCCTGCGCAAGACCTTCGGTTACCATGCCTGGAAGCAAGGCACCCCTCCTGCACTTCTTATGAATATTTACAACCATTCCTCCTACCAGATCACAAAGCATTATTTGTGCATCGAGCAGGACGACAGGGACGAGGTGTTTGGAAACATCCAGCTGTGACTCTCCCGTGTGCTGCGGGAGCAGTCATGAATAAAAACCTCATGAATAAAAAATAAATAATAGTATATACTATAGTGTATTTTTATGGTGTTTTTATTGATTTATCTGTCTTTTTAGGATACACTAAGCTTAGATATTTTACTTTTTGTTATTCCTGAAATGCGCTTGGCCAGGGATATGTCCGGGAATTTTGTCTTACGGGTTTCCCTGTTTCAATAGAGGAACTGTAAACGGATATCTTGCAGGACGGGGGAAAGGAAGAGGGAATGGACATAGACACAACGGCTGCCGATGCTGTGGATACAGCGGGAAGCAAGGCAAGGTATGACACAGAGGCGAAGCGCCTCTTAAGTGACAAGCAAATACTGGCCAGAATCCTGAAGGAAACGGTCAGTGAATTTGCAGGCTGTTCTTTTCAGCAGATCATGGACAGCATTGAAGGAGAGCCGGAAATCTCCACGGTTTCTGTCATGCCTGGGAAAACCAATATGCCTCTTGTAGGCGGCATGGCCCAGGAGGATAAGGTGGTTAATGAAGGCCAGGTGACCTTTGACATCCGTTTCCGTGCGGTTACGCCAGAGAAGGAACACGTGAAGCTGATTCTGAACGTTGAAGCACAGCAGAGCTTTACACCGGGCTATGACATTGTGACCCGCGCAGTCTATTACTGCGCAAGGCTGCTGTCCTCACAGATGGGAGTGGAATTCACACCCAGGTCCTATGACGGAATTAAGAAAGTATATTCGATCTGGCTGTGTTTTGATGTGCCTGAGTATGCGGAGAACACCATTACAGAGTACAAGTTACAGCCCCATTCCCTTTATGGGAATTTCCAGGGAAAGGCACGATATGACCTGCTTTCGGCGGTAATGGTATGCCTGGGGAAAAAGGAGGATATGTCAGACGGAAGCACCCTGCACCGAATGCTTTCCGCTGTTTTTTCTGAGAAACTGAACCCAGAAGAGAAAAAAGCCGTGCTGGAGGAGCAGTACGGCATACAGATGACGGAACGGATAGAAAGGAGTTTAGCTGGTATGTGCAATTTAAGTGACCTTATTTATGACCGCGGCGTAGAAAAAGGCTTGGAGCAAGGCTTGGAGCAAGGCCGGGAAGAAACAAGAATCATAATGCTGCAGATGTTCCTGGGAAAAGGAGGGACCGAAGAGGAGGCAAAGGATCTTTTCGATGCCACTCCGGAAGAGCTGGAGAAGGCAAAGCTGCAGACGGTGTAAATGAAAGGAAAAGGCAGGGCATGCCCCATCGGAGTGTGCCTTGTTTATCTTCCTGCCATCGGTGTATTGCGGCATATTATCAGGAAATGCAGTGCATACAAGCGATAGGAAGGAGTTTAACTGATATGTGCAATTTAAGTGAGCTTATTTTTGAACGAGCCTGGGAAGCAGGCTGGAAACAGGGCTGGGAACAAGCCTGGAGAGCAGGCTGGGAGAAAGGCCGGGAAGAAACAAGGATACTTATACTGCAGATGTTTCTGGAAAATGGAGGGGCAGAAGAAGAGGCAGAGCGCATTTTTGAAGCCACTCCGGAGGAGCTGGAGAAGGCAAGGCTGCAGAAATTGCTTGACATGAAAATGCAAGGTCAGGTAAGATAAACGCAGTGATCGCGTTGCAGAAACCTGTGAGGCCTGTGACGGTGAAGAACCTGCGGGGTCTCCTCTTTTTTTAAGGAGATGTCGTATATGCCAAGGAGATTTTAAGTCAGACAAACTACTATCTATTTTATCTGAATATTTTTTTATTTCAGCTATAAAGCTTTCGGAAGCTTTGCCGATATACTTAATAGTAAAGGAAGATGCAACCTTTCAAAATAAAAGGTTGCATCTTCCTTTACTATTAGGGGCTGCTTTTGCAGCCCCTTTCTTTAGTATTAACATTTCCCTTCAACACATACCCGTAAATCTTCAGCAAGGATTAAGCCTCCGACACCGATCAGAATTCCTCCGTCAAAACCCCCTCCTTCTCCAGATAAAAGGAATACAATATCTTTTCCTTCACCCTTTTTCCCGTCAGCTTTTCCACCGCCTCCTGATAATAGTCAAGCTGTACCTGGTAGCGGTTCCACAAATCCTCCATGGTTCTTATTACATCTGTCTTATAATCCAGAAGCACAATCTGTCCCTCTTCCACAAAAAATGCGTCTATGATTCCCTGTACCAGCACCGTTTCTCCCTCCGGGAATGCCTCGCCCAGCCTGCGGGCCTCCACACCAAGCACAAAGGGCTGCTCTACAGAAAGCTCTCCCCGCCTGCTGGCCGCCCACATACGGTAGGCCAGCTCCTTTTGCAGAAACCGGAGAATTTTTTCCTGGTTGACAGCCTCCAGATACTGAGCGCTCAAACGCAGGCTTTCCGCCTGCTCCATCAAAAAATCGTTCAGCGCGCTCCCTAAAGCTTCCTGGGACAGTCCCTCCCTGTACTTCTCAAAGCTTTCAGGGAATGCGGCAAACTGCGCCCCCAGCAGCCCTTCAAAGTCCAAAAGCTCCATAACCCTGTGAAAGGCGCTTCCCCGGAGGGCACCTGCCACCTTTTCCTCTCCCTTTCGGAATGCAGGGATATAGGGGTGAATTTCCTCCTCCTCAAAGGCGTGATAAGCCGCCTCATCCCGTTGGGCCATGGCGGCAATTTTAAGCTCTGAAACCGTTGTCTTTGTATACAGCTTTTCCAGGCTTTCATAGGGGTACGCATAGGCAAGCCTTTCCTTCAGCTTCTTTAAGGCGGCCTCATCCGTCCATTCCTTCGCATGCCGCAAAGCATCCGCTTTTCCGTGAAGGGCAAGCTGCTCCTTCACCTCCTGTCCTGAAAGCTTCTCCAAATCCGTCACCGTCACGGACAAGGAAGCGTCGGGGGCGCCAGCCACAGGCAAAAGAAGGTCCAGATAGCTTCCCGCCTCTATAAAATCAAGATACGTCAGATGCCTGTCCCCATTTTCGCGCAGCAGCTCCCATTTTTCCTGGGCCTGCTCCAGGGACGCCGTCAAAATCAGTTTTTCCCTGGCCCTTGTGAGAGCCACATACAAAACCCGCAGCTCCTCCGCCAGATTGTCCTCCCGCATTTTCCGTGCCAGAGCCATACGCCGCAGGGTTTTGTTTCGGATACGTCTGTTGTAGTCCACATAATCCGTGGCCAGACCAAGGTCCGTATCAATCACTACCGATTGATGGGAATCCTGCATGTTAAAGCGCTTTGAGAGCCCCGCCACAAAGGTGACGGGAAATTCCAGCCCCTTGCTCTTATGGATGCTCATAATACGCACTACATCCGCATTTTCATCCAGGGTATCCGCCTCACCGTAATCCACGTCATATTTTTCCATCTGTTCCATGTAACGGATAAAGTGAAACAAACCAAAATAGCTGGTTTTCTCAAAATCCGACGCCTTGGCAAGAAGCATCTCCACATTGGCCCTTCTCTTGCTGCCCGCCGGGAGCGCCGTCACATAATTCAGATAATCAAAATCATTTACCAGCTTCTGCAGAAGCTCTCTGACAGGCAGATACACCGTGCAGTCCCTGTAGCTTTCAATCTGCCCGAGGAAAGCCGCCGCTTTTCTTCTAAGGTCTTCCTCCTTTTCCTGCCCCTCTCCCTCTTCCTGCTTTGCATAATTCTGAAGAGCCCCATAAAGGGAGCAGCCTTTCCTCCCCGAGCGTATTTTGGCGATCTCCTCCTCTTCAAAGCCTCCAAATAAGGATTTCATCACGCCAAACAGCGGTATATCCTGGGTGGGGTTGTCCAGCACCTTGAGAAGCTGCAAAAGCTCCTGCACCTCCGGGGCTGCAAAATACCCTGTCTTTGAGGTGACATAAGCGGGGATTCCCTCCTCCTCCAGCACCTTTTTAAATTCCTCATCCCAGCCGCTGTTGGTACGCAGCAAAATCACAATGTCTGAAAATCGCACCGGGCGCAAGGAACCGGTTTCCTTGTCCGTTACCTGAAAATCCTCCAAAAGCTCCTTGATTTTAGCTGCAATAGCCCAGGCCTCCGCCTGTTTTGCGTTCCTGCCCTCTTGATTTTCCGGTTTTTCCACTAAAATCAGCTCACTGCCGCAGCCTGGATTTTCCGGATAGACTGCCCCGGCATATAAGGCCGCTCTCTCATCATATACAATGCCGCCTATTTCCTTGCTCATAATTCTGGAAAACAGACCGTTTACCGTATCCACAACCTGACTGCGGCTTCGAAAATTCTTGGACAAATCAATTCTGGTGCATTTTCCATCCTGCTCATAGGAGTCGTATTTTTCCAAAAAAAGCTCCGGCCTTGCCAGACGGAATTTGTAGATGCTCTGCTTCACATCCCCCACCATAAAGCGGTTAAAGCACCCGTCCTCCTCTCCGGAAACGGCCTTCAGCAGATATTCCTGCACCAGGTTGCTGTCCTGGTATTCATCGATGAGAATTTCATGGAAATGCTGTCTGTACTCAAGCGCCACAGCACTGGGCTTTAAAAGCTCTCCTTCCCTTTTGATCAAAATGTCCAGGGCAAAATGTTCGATATCAGAAAAATCCACCAGCTTTTTTTCCTGTTTCTTCTGCCGCATCCTCCGGTCAAAGGAAAGGGTCAGCTCCACCAGGGTTTCCACCGGCTCTCTGCAGGCCGCTCCCTGAGCCGCTGCAAGAGAAAGGGGCGTGGCAAAAAAAAGCCGGGCAGTGGTCTGGAGGGTATCCTTTACCTGGCTGCGCAGCTTTTTTGCCAGCTCTCTTTTTGCCGGGGACACCGTATCATCCTTTTTGGAAGGAAGCCTGCCAAAGGCCACCGTAGAAAGCTTCGCCGCATAATCCGCCAGGGTTTTGCAGTCCCTGAGCTTTTCTGCCGCCTCCAGCTCTCCATCCGTCAGCTCTCCATACATATAGGGGCCATCCGGCTCCTGGCAGAGCGCCTGCACCCTCTGCAGCTTTTCAATGCAGCCTGACACAAGCTTATCCAGATGATTTAAAAGATAACGCCCATAATCACTGTTCTCCAAATCCTCTTCACTTACGGCTCCATAATCCTCCCTGCGCTTTTTCAGCCATTCCTCCGGCCAGGGATAGCTGGCAGCGCAGCGGGAAAGATTTAAAATATGCTGTTCCAGCACACTCTCCCGTCCGCCCGGGCAGAAATATTCCACGCAGCTTCGAAAGGCCGCGTCCCCGCCCGCGTAGGAATCCTCCATCAGCTCCTTCATCACATCCTGCTGCAGCAGTCTAATTTCTCCCTCATCAGCCACCCGGAAGGCCGGATCCAGTCCGATCTCGTTAAAATGGTTTCGAAGGAGAAACAGACTGAAGCTGTCAATGGTGGTAATCAAAGCATTGTGCAGCAGTGCAGACTGCTTCTGGATGTGTTCGGATTCCGGATTGGCAAGAAGTCTGGCTCCGATACCGGCGCTGATGCGCTCCCGCATTTCCGCCGCCGCCGCATTGGTAAAGGTCACAATCAAAAGTCTGTCAATATCCACAGGATGCTTATCATCGCACACCATCTCTACGATACGCTCCACCAAAACGGCTGTTTTTCCGCTGCCTGCAGCGGCGGACACTAAAATATTCCGCCCCTTAAGATCGATCACTCTTTGTTGTTGTGGCGTAAACGTGATTGCCATAAGCTTCCTCCTCCATCCGCAAAAGGGCCTGCTCCTGATCCAGGTTTTCCAAAACTCTTCTGTTGCAGCCCGGTATTGCCGGGTCAAATCCACATACCCTTTTATAGGGACAGTAGCTGCATGCCTGCCTTGTTCCCAGCTCATAAGGGCTTAAGCCTATGCTTCCATCCAGGATCTCTTGTCCGATCCTCTTTATCTTGTGGTTCACATAATCAGACAGCACCTTAAGCTCTTTCGTGCTCATAACGCTGGAGCGTGAGGAAAAGCTTCCGTCCTTCTTTTTCTCCACAGGAATCACATCGGAACGATCCTGCATATATCTATCAAGCCGCTCTACAATGTCCGGCTGGCTGTTCACCACGCCGTTCATGCGAAGCTTTTCCAAAAGCTGCTGATTAATTTCCTCCTGGGTCAGCTCTGTGGCCGTCTCCACGGTGGGGTCCTCGATGTGGTAGTACAAAAGCGCTGCGGGCACAATCTCCTTGTCCGGATGCTTTTTGGCCTCAAGCTCCATGGCCGCGTTCATATAAACTACCAGCTGCAGCTGCAGTCCATAGTACAGCGCCGCCAGATCAAACTGTCTGCTGCCCGATTTGTAATCGATTACCTTCACATAAACCTTGTCCGCCTCCTGTGCCACGTCAATGCGGTCTATCCTTCCCTGAAGCCGCATTTTTTCCTCCTGGGAAAGGGCCACATTGACGCTCTCCAGCTTGTCCGCAAAGTGGAAGGATACCTCGTATTCATCCGGCAGAAAGCTTCCCTTTTTCAGCTGGCTCTGCAGGGTAAGCACCGTTCTGGTAAGAATCCGCTCCATGCGGGTGATGGCGTACTCGTTCCTTGCGCTGCTGTAAAGAACCGTATCCCCGTACACCGCCGCAAGGGACTCCAATGCCCCGTGCACCGCTTCCCTTCCAAATTCCTCCGGAAAGTCAAACCAGGTGTAGGGACTTTCCTGCAGTTTGTGGGCAAAGGACTCCAATACACCGTGGTACACCGTTCCCATATCTGTATTTTCAAAGGAAAATTCCTCCCGCTCTTTTAAAGAAAGACCATACTGCAGAAAATGTCTGCAGGCACAGGCGGCATAGGTTTCCAGCCGGGTCACGCTGTTTTCCAGATTCTTTCCGTAAAGGGCCCTTGCCACTGCTGCGGACAGTCCTGTCTCCTGATACCGCTTGAAGGCAGCCTGCGTCAGGAGGTCTCTTTCTCCCCGCACCTCTTCTTCCCCGTACGCCTGATATATGGTAAAAAATTCCGTCTGCTGTTTCCCAGAAAGGCTTCCCTGAACATATTCCCTAAGCCCCTGGGCCAGATAGCCCATACCCTCTTTCCTGGTGACGATCTGCTCCAATACACTGCGGTTTTGGGGATATTCTGTGGAGAGCCTGGGGAAAAGCCGCTTTACCACATCGATCAGATAGGCGGGCCGCAGAGACTTTCCCTGGCTGTTTACCTTTGCATAGGACAGATACAGCCTGTGGGAGGGCTTTGTCAGATTCAGATACAGATACAGCCTCTGAATATACATCTGCTGTCTGGGCGTAGGGGCCAGCTCCAGATTGGATTCCTGTAAAAATTCCCGGTCCATGTCCGAGATAATTCCTCCCTTTGAGGCACTCTTTGGTATGTTTCCGTCATTCACTCCCAGAAAAAACAGTGCCTTTACCTGTTTTAAGCGGGTGCGCTCCATGTCTCCTGCTACCACCCGGTCCACATTCTGGGGAATGGTTCCCACCTGAATCTCCAAAAATCCGGCCTCTAAAATATCATAAAATTCCTGCAGGGAGATTTCCTCCTCCCCCAAAAGTCCGTAAATCTGATCCAGAAGCTCCATGACCAGACGGTATATCTGGGCATACTCCCGCGCCTTGGAAAGCTGCCCCTCCTTTTGAAAGAAGGCCTCATAGACAGCCAGCTTTTCCTGTACCTTGTTTTCTACCAGAAAATCATACAAATGATTTACATAGGTCTTTGCAAGCCCCCTTTTTTCCAGACTTAAAAGCCCGATCTGACCCATAAGCTGTTCCCGGATGGCGTTGAGCCGCAAAAGAGCCTCCTCCCCCTCCATCTCTTCCGTCTTTCGGGTAAACCTTCTCTCATAGGCCCTCCTGCCCCGAAGCCCCGTGCGGATACAGTAATTTTCCAGTTCATCGATGTCCTGCCTGGGAATATCCGAAAGACCGCTGCGCAGATAATGGAATACCGCCTCATAGGAAAAATCCCTGAGGTACAATAAAAGGGCGCTTTTGATATATTCGATCATGGGGTTTAACACAATCCCATTGGTTTTGTCTATAAAACAGGGAATTTCCATCTGTTCAAACTCTGTCTCCACGTAGGGAGCATAGGCTTCCAGATCCCCCGTGATCACAGCCACATCCCGGTACGCCATGCCCGTTTCACGAATCAGACGTTTGATCTCCAGTCCAGCCTGACGCACCTCATCCCTGGGGGTCAGCGACTCAAACAGCCGGATTTCCAGGGTCTCCTCCTCATAGGGCTCCACCCGGTAGCGGAAAAGATTTTTCTCCAGGGCCGCCAGGGCAGGCGCTTTACAGAAGCGGTGATGGGGATTTCTCATCACCTGACAGCGCCCGGCCGCCTCGCCGGAAAGGACTTTTTCCCCCGGCTGCGCCTTCTCTCCGGGCAGGAGAAACACATCCCTTTGCCGCTCTACGCCTGCGCCGCCCAAAGCCTCTTTTGCCAGCCGCTCCAGTCTGGCGACAGTTTTTTTGCTCAGGTGGAAAAGCCTCTGTTCTCCGTCCTGCTCATAGGGGTTTTCTCCCGCGCCCATGGTCACTGTGACGGTAATCTCCCTGCAGATACCCATCATTTCCTGTATCACCCGCTCCTGTATGGGCGTAAATCCTGTAAAGCCGTCGAATACCACCACACTGTCCGGCAGAAGCCTTGACTTTTTTAAGGACCTTCGCAGTACGTCCAGGGTTTCCTCCGTAGTGATAAAACGGTCCCGGATGTAGTCTGAAAATCCCTGATACAGTACTCCCAAATCCCGCAGCTTCAAGGAAAGGGCTCCTCTCTTTTTGGCATACTCCGAGAGAGTAAACACATCCTGAGTGCTGATCCCGTACTGCATAAACTCTGAAACAGCGCTTTTCACCTCATGAATATATCCCTGCTTATGCAAAAGGCTTCCCAAAACAGGAAGCTCCTCCACAAGCCCGGCGGCCACCTTCTGCAAAACCAGACTCTTTCCCGTATCATCCAAAATGGGGGTTTCCTTCCTGCCCACCTCCTCCAAAATTCGATAGCTGAGGCGTCCGAAGCTGAGCACGTCAATGTTTAAGATACCCCCTCTGGGACTTAAGACCACCAAATCCTTTTGTGTCTCCATAGTAAACTGATCCGGTACAATGATAAAAAAATTCCGGTCCGGCTCTTTTCCGGCCCGCTCCACCATCTCCTGATACAGCTGTCTGCTTTTTCCGCTGCCCGAAGGCCCAAAATAAAAACGTAGGCTCATAAGTAAAATCTCCAAAGGTAATCTGCCGCCTCCCCGGCGTAGTCGATCCCGATTCTCTTTCCCGCTTTGATTTCTTCCGTCCGGATTTCCTGCCCCTCTGTCACATAAAATTCCTTGCTTTTTGTCATATCCACATCATTGTCCGACCTGGAAATTCCCATGGCTATGCACAGCTTTCCCGGCCCGTCCGCAAGGTGCTTTTTAATGTTGGACTCCTTTCCCGCCCGCTTTCTCTTTTGGTTTAAGGGTGCAAGTCTTAAATCCAGCATGATCCGCTCTGACTGCGCATCTGCGGGAATCACACTGCGAAGCAGCACCGCCTGGGGGATATCCTCTCTCATAGCCGCTATGTTCATACAGCTGTACATACCGTAGATCAGATACACATAGGAGGTGCCTCCCTTATGATACATAGGCTCTGTGCGGTCAGTGCGCCTGCCTCCGTAGGTGTGGGAGCCCTTGTCCTCCTCCCCCATATAGGCTTCTGTTTCCGTAATGATTCCCCGCACCGTCCCAAGGGGCGTTTCATGTACCAGTATTTTCCCCAAAAGCTCCCTTGCCACCGTAATCCCGTCTCTGGCAAAAAATGCTCTGGTCAGACGTTTCTTTTTCTCCATTTCGCTTTCTCTCCCCGTACCTTTCCGTCCATAGCCCCCTGTGAGAAGCGCCAACTCTTTAAAGAACCGGCGCTTTATTTCAGGGTAAGCTCCACCGGGCAGTGATCCGAACCCAGCACCTGGGTATGGATTTTAGCGTCCAAAAGCCGCTCCTTAAGCGCCTTAGAGGTCACAAAATAGTCGATGCGCCACCCGGCGTTCTTTGCCCTGGCCTGGAACATATAAGACCACCAGGAATAAATTCCTTCCTTGTCCGGATAAAAATAGCGGAAGGTATCTATAAAGCCGTTTTCTAAAAGTCTGCTGAAGCATTCCCTCTCCTGATCTGTAAATCCGGCATTATTGTGATTAGTCTTGGGATTTTTTAAATCGATTTCCTGATGGGCCACATTCAAATCGCCACAGAAGATCACAGGCTTTTTCTCCTCCAGCCTTTTCAGATAGGCCAAAAAATCAGCCTCCCACCGACACCGGTATTCCAGCCTGGTCAGTTCCCTCTGGGAATTAGGGGTATATACCGTGACCACATAAAAGTCAGGATATTCCGCCGTAATGATGCGTCCCTCATGATCATGCTCCTCCACACCCATGCCATAGGTGACGGACAGAGGCTTTTCCTTGGTAAAAAGAGCGGTTCCGGAGTATCCCTTTTTCTCCGCATAATTCCAATACTGATAATAGCCGGGCAGATCAAGATCGTGCTGACCCTTCTGCAGCTTCGTCTCCTGCAGGCAGAACACGTCGGCGTCCGCCTGGTGAAAAAAGTCAAGAAAACCCTTCTGCAGGCAGGCCCGCAGACCATTTACATTCCAGGATATTAATTTCATTTTACACCTGTTCCTTTCTTAAGCTGTCCCTATTTTAACACAAGGCGCCGGGATTTGTCATTCCCCCGCTTGCCTTATGGGGAGACATTTGCTATACTCGTTGCAGTAAGGAGATATCTTATGACATTACGGGAAAAATTGAAAAAAAAGAAATTGTTTTTATTTGATATAGACGGCACCCTGGCAGTGGGGGATACCTTATATGAAGGAAGCGCCGAACTGCTGTCCTACATTGACTCCATAGGCGGCAAGACCTATTTCATTACCAACAACTCCACCAAAAGCGGCGCTGATTACGTGGAAAAATTCCGCACTGCCTTTGGACTTCACACCACGAAGGAACAGTTTGTCACCTCCGGGTACATGACCCTGCGCTTTTTAAAGGAGCATTTCTCGCAGGACAAAATCTTTGTGCTTGGGACCGCTTCCTTTGTAGAGGAGCTTAGAAAAAATGCCCTCCATGTCACCGAATGCTGTGAGGAGGGCATTGCCTGTGTGGTGGCTGCCTATGACAGCGAGCTGACCTACGCCAAGCTGACCCATATCTGCAAGGTGCTGTCCACCACAGATGTGCCTTTTTATGCAACCAATCCGGACCTGCGCTGTCCCGTTGACTTTGGTTTCATACCGGACTGCGGCGCAATCTGCCAGATGATTTCCCAAACCACAGACAAAAAGCCCATCTATCTTGGAAAGCCAAGCCGGGCTGTGGTGGATCTGTGTCTCTCTCATTCCGGCTTTTCTCCCGAAGAAACCCTGGTTGTGGGCGACAGGCTTTACACAGACATTGCCTGCGGCATCAACGGCGGTGTAGATACCTGCGTAGTATTCACAGGGGAGGCAAAGCCGGAGGATTTAAAAAATACGCCCTTTCCTCCAAGCTTGGCTTTTTCCCATATCAAAGAGCTTTTCCATGCCTGTGCAGATTAAAATGCCTTGCGGAGTATGCCGATACCGATGGGATACGGCCCCGTGTGCACTCCTATGGTGGCTCCGATCTGATAAATAGGGACTTGAGAAATCGCATAGCCCTTCTTTTGCAAAGTGTCAAGCAGTCTGTCTCTGTACTCCTGCGCCTCCTTTTCGTCATATCCATAGCCCACCGCTATGGTATAATCTCTGATGTCCGCCTTCAGCTCATCCAGATAAGCAAGCAAAAGCTCTATGGTTTTATCCATGGTTTTGCGGCGGCTTCTTCCGATGGCGGACGGGAAAATTTCTCCCTGCTTTAGGGTGATCACCGGCCGGATTCCCAGCACGCTTCCCGCCACCCCGGCCACCTTTCCGATTCTGCCTCCATGCTGCAGATATTCCATACCGCCGATGGTAAAGAAAATTCTGCCGGTGCCTTTGATTTCCTCCAGACGCTTTATGGTATCCTGGCAGCTTGTGCCCCTGTCTCTAAGGCGCACGGCCTCCAGCACCAAAAGTCCCTGTAAAACCGTATTTACCGTGGCATCCATGACGGTGATCTCTGCCTCCGGATATTCCTCTAAGAGCATCTGCCTTGCATTCAGCGCAGACTGCATGGAGCCGCTGAATTTGGTGGTGATGCAGATGCAGATTACAGGCTTTCCCTCCCGGACAAGAGGCTCAAACACCTCCACATAGTCCTGCACAGAGGGCATGGAGGATTTGGGATATATCTTGGGATTGTCCACCATCTTCTGATAAAACTCCCTGATCCCGATCTCTTCTATCTCCTTTTGATAATTCTCGTCCCCAAAAGACACATAAAAGGGAACCACCGTTACCCCGATTTCCCTTACAAGCGCAGGCGGCAGATCACAGGAGCCGTCGCTTACAATGTGGTACGCTTCACTCATACTGCAGATTTACCTTTCCGATTATTTTGCTTCACAGAGCATAGAATACCACTTTTCATAGGACAATTCAACATGAAATAGTTTTTAAAACCACTTTCCTTGCAGATGAGCCAGCACTGCTTTTCTGCGCAGTATTTTCCTCTCCTATTTGTTTATACCAGCTCCAGCCGTACAAATTTCCCCTTGCCCACCTTGAGCACATCCCCCGTCCGTATGCCTTCCTCCAGCTTTTCCACAGGCTGTCCGTTTTTTTGTACGCCGCCCTGGCTCAGCAGCCTTTTGAATTCATTTCCGCTGTGAATCACCCGGGCCTGCACCAAAGGGCGGAGGCAGTCGTACAAAGTACCCTGATCCATCACTACCTGCAGCGTATCCGGTCTTTGAGGCACCTTCCTCTGCACAAAGGCCTCCGTAAAGAACCGTTCTGCCTCCTTCGTTTCCTCTTCACTGTGGTAGAGCCGTGTTATAGTTCTTGCAAGCAGCCGCTTGCTGTCCCTGGGATTTATGCCATCCGCCAGCTGTTCCTTGATTTTTTGAAGCTCTTCGGGCAGAATGTCTGTAGCCAGCTCAAAGTATTTTATGATCCTGTGATCCGGTATCTGCATCACCTTCTGAAACATCACCCTGGCGTCCTCATCAATTCCAATGTAGTTGCCCAGGCTCTTGCTCATTTTTTCCACTCCGTCAATGCCTTCCAGTATGGGCATAAACAAGGCCGCCTGTGGTTCCATTCCCATTTCCTTCTGAAGCGCTCTCCCCATCAATAGGTTAAAGGTCTGATCCGTTCCTCCAAGCTCAAGGTCTGCCTCCAGTTCCACGGAATCAAACGCCTGCATCAGCGGATAGAAAAATTCGTGCAGGCCGATGGGCGTGTTGCTTTGAAAACGGTTCTTAAAATCCTCCCGCTCCAGCATTCTGGACACGGTGATGGTAGAAGCCAGCCGCAGCACCTGTTCTAAATTGAGCAGCTCCAGCCATTCCCCGTTAAAACGCACCTGGGTTTTGTCCCGGTCCAGAATTCGGAAAATCTGCTCCTGATAAGTCTGGGCATTTTGCAAAATTTCCCGGTCCGTCATGGCTTTCCTGCCCTTGCTTTTTCCCGTGGGATCTCCGATTTTTCCTGTGAAATCCCCAATCACCACAACAATACTATGGCCCATATCCTGAATCTGCCTGAGCTTACGAAGCAGCACCGTATGCCCCAGGTGGATGTCAGGAGCGCTTGGGTCCATGCCAAATTTTACAGTAAGGGGCTTTCCCGTCAAAATACTCTTCTCAATTTTGGCAGCAAGAGCTTCCTCGCCCACTAGCTGCTTTGCTCCTTTTTTGATTACCTGCATCTGATGCTTTACCTGTTCATTGATTGTCATTTTTTCCTTTTCCTTTCCTATGGTTTTTTCATATCCGGCGGATTAAGACAATCAATGCCAGCGCAGGCACGGCAGGTTTCCTTTTCCTGCCTTCTCATGAGCAGGCTCGTAATGCTTCGCATTCCGAGCTCGCGTTGCTCGTCAGGTTTGCCCAAGGGGCTCTGCCCGTGCAAGCACGGCAGCTTTCCTTTTCCTGCCTTCTCATGAGCAGGCTCGTAATGCTTCGCATTCCGAGCTCGCGTTGCTCGTCAGGTTTGCCC
>NZ_CALWMU010000036.1:0-29275 GCF_944382095.1 Candidatus Acetatifactor stercoripullorum | reverse complement strand
ACTGACAACACAATAAAACACATATAATTTGTCAAATACTCTGTTATAATTTCTCCATAATAATTGTTCATCTGCAATTTCGCATAGATAAAAGGTTTTAATAAATAACGGATTATGATACATATAACCGGACAAATAAAAATCCAGTTTTTATTAACCAGGGATGTTGCCACTCCTTTGCTCCATTGTACCGGAATTTCTGTCGGCAGCTTAGAATAAAACAAAGCTCCAGTAATCAAACATAGTGCGGTAATCGTTGTCCAGGTAAGCATACTTCCCCATATATACAAAAAGCTGACTGAATCCAGTTTGAAAACAGTTTGATTATCTTTCCAATAGTCATGCAAATCTGTTACATACCGTTCTACCTGTAATTTTTCATAACTAATGCTTTCTTCATCCAGCATTTTTTCGCACATGAGTTTCGCCTTATTCAAATCAGTAATCTGATTTTTTAATACTTCCTTTTGCTTCTCAAGCATTTCCTGCAATGTTACTTTTTCGGATATAATACTTCGTATATCTTCAATAGAAATTCCCAATGTACGTAGATATGCAATCTTCTTTATATTTTCCACATCATTTTCAGAATAATCTCTATAACCATTACTTTCATTTCTCGAAGGCTCAATAAGTTTTTCCTTTTCATAAAAACGGATATTAGAACGGGACAAACCTGTTCGCTCTTCTACGTCTTTTATAGTCATATTATGCCCCCTTTCGAGCAACTCTATTTTACTTAATAATAAGCTATAAACAAGGTTTACAGTCAAGCATTTATCAAAAAACTTTCCTCTGTTAATTACAAATCAATTCTACAATCCTTTCAAAGCGTTCTTGTGCCGGTTCTCCTCTATCTGTAAGATAACTATTCAGCCTGCCACTTGTAAGCAGAATAATATAAACCGCTTTCTTATGTTCTCTCAGATAGTGTTCACTTAGCCATAAGCTGCCTTATTGATAAATAGCGGTGTACTACACCAATTTTTACACCATTTCCGCATAAATTGATGAATTAAGACGCTTCCAGATAAAAACATCAATGCCGCAGAATCCTTGAAAATAAGGCTCCGCGGCATTTGATAATACAAGACAAAAACCAATCGCAACTAACAAGTGTTGAGTGCTAATTATTTATAAATTATTTCTAAAAAGCTGATAAAATAAGAATTTATATAGTGTCGTTGAAATCGGCAGGCTCCTTCGTCTATGCCGTTAAAATCGAGATTTGGGGCTTGTGGCGTGTTCCTGTGGATATTCTGAAAAGAGGAAATGTCTGATAAGAGAATGATAGGTCAGCAGGTCAGCCTTTGGGGCCACTTGCAAAACGTGCGTTTGTCCCTTGAGTCCTTCCGCTGGATATGCTATAGTTAAAATACAAAAGGGAAAGCCATAGAAGCGGCTACCCTCCGAAAAGTTAAAAGCTAATGTTTTACATCAGCCGTCACTATTGGCAGTAGTGGCGGCTATTTTCGTTTCCCCTTTTAGTGTGTCGGAAATACCAATAGCTGCCACGCATCCACAAGCATATCAGACGGCAAATATTTTTCCAGAATATTCCTGCAGTCAAACTGTCTGTGACATGGCTTCCTGCATATTCCTGCACACGTCTCTTCATGCGTGTAATCGTGTTACAAAATCCCTTTCTCCTCCGGCATCCGAGCATAAAAAGAGCAGGGAACCTGTTTCAAGTTTTCTTAAATGGAGCAATAAACAGCACAATCATTAGGAAAACATATATCCCATAAAGAATATATGTAATTGCATTGCTCCACGGAAAACTTGCCTGCGGGTTATTCAATGCAATAAAAATAAAAACAATCGCAGTTATCAGCATAATGGCAGCAATAATTCTCGAATACTTCTTGGTCATATTTTCCTCCTAAACTGATTTTTATGCGGCTCATTTTTCGACAAATAGGGCTTTGTTGCTATAGTGTTCCGATACTAAACTGATCGGAATACTGATTTATGACCTGTTCAAAAAAAGCTATATCCTTGGCAGCAGCTATTTCTAAATACATTTCCGTACCGTAATGCTCGCTCCAAATATCATACAAGTCATTTTTTATATTGACTGTGAAAAAGCTCGTCATTTTGTTATAGATCGTTTTATCCTCAGGGTTATCTGTCAGTAATTCTTCGAGTAGTTCTTTGGTTACAATGCCCTTGATTGACACCTCATTTTTATCATCTATGGCAGCACCATATAAAGATGCTCTTGCAATCTCGGATAATTCTTCTTTCCAGCACCGGATTTCAAAAGTATCGCCAACATTCGTAAAATGTTCCATTATCGTTTTCCACCAATCGGATGAAATAGAACCGTCTATCATCTGGACAGCAAACCGTTTCATAATTTGTCACCTTTATCAAATACTGCTTTATCGCTGACTTTATTATACTATGACCAGTTACTTTGGGGAATAGACAAATTGTAAACTTACCGGGCGGGAACAGCCTGCAGCGCAAGGGCAGTGTAGCTTCCCTCCGCATTTTCCTTGATGAGTTCCACCGGCTCTGTCCTCATACATTTTCAGAAACAAGCAGTCAACTTCTTTTTGTCGGCTCTCTGCCTTTTTCTTTTTCTGCAATCTCTCTGCGTTTCCGGCTTTCTGTATCTTTTCCTATTTTCTTCATTGATTTCAAAATTGGGAAGAAAGTTGTCAACCATGAGCAAGGTATTCATATAATGAAATTGATATCCGTATGGCTTGACCGGTTTTTGTGAAATTTGATATTCCTCAACGGTACGTCCAAAAAAATTCATCAGCATCATAAACCAACAGGCTGTATCTTTTCGCCAACTCTCGTGATTCGCAATGGTGGTTTTTCCACTGCCTGAATTACCTCTAAGTATCATCAATTTTTGCATATTCTTATCCCTTCCAGCTTAAGCAGCCTCACCTTTTTATCAATCCCTCCCGCGTATCCTGTGAGACTGCCGTCCGTTCCCACAACCCGGTGGCAGGGAACAATAATAGAAATAGGATTATGCCCCACTGCGCCGCCCACCGCCTGGGCAGACATATGAGGCAGGCTTCTTTTTGCAGCGACCTGACTTGCAATCTCTCCATAGGTCATGGTCCGGCCATAAGGAATGGAACAGAGAATTTCCCACACCTGCTTCTGAAAAGAGGTTCCTGTAAAATGAAGCGGCACCGTAAAATCCGGCTCTTTCCCTGAAAAATAAACAGCAAGCCAGCGCTTCACTTTTTCAAATAGCGGGATTTCCCTTTCCGTATGCTCCTTGTCCAGGGAAAGGGCAAAGTACTTCTGTCCCTCAAACCATAACCCGGCCAGCCCCATATCATCTGCCGCTAAAAGAATATTCCCCATGGGGGATACATAATGACTGATATACTGCATGTCACACCTCCATTCTATCTACCTTTGATTTTATCACAGCGGCCAAAACCACGCCAGAATAATTGACCTCTGTCCATTCCGTAGAAATCCCCTTTCCTCTTAAATTCATTACAGGTGATTGCGAAACTCATTAAGGGAAGGGAAATTTTTGCTGGGCATCTCTGCATAGACAAAGATACGGAACGATTTCCACTTTTCTGCCTGCATTATATCTGAATCACAGAAATTTTTCAAAAATTATATTTTATGGTAAAATAGCGGCAGGAGGCGCGCAGAATGAGAATTATACGCAGTTTAGAATTTCACAGCGGCAGCAAAGAGGAAAAGCTGCCGGATTTTACGCCGGAGTTTCCTTACATTGCATCGCGGGCTGAATTAGATTATTACAGAGAGCTCTTTGTTCCATGGCACTGGCACAAGGCCGTAGAATTGTTTTACATAGAAAGCGGAGAGTTAAAATATTGTACACCCAATGAGACTCTGGTGTTTCCAGCAGGTTCCGGGGGCATGGTGAATTCCAATGTATTGCACATGACGCAGATACTTACAAGCCGGGAAAAAAACATACAGCTTCTTCATATTTTCGACCCGGATTTCATTGCAGGAAAATGCGGAAGCGCCATTGAACAAAAATATACCACACCCATGGTCACGGCCTCCCAGCTTGAAATGATCCCCCTGTATCCGGACGATCCGGCCCAGGCAGCCATACTCAATGAAATCCGCCAGGCATTTCAATTATCCGAAAATGAATTCGGCTACGAGCTGCGCATCAGAGAAGCCTTATCAAGGATATGGTTACAGCTTTTAAAATTATGCAGTCCCCTTCTCCAAAACAGTTCAGACGCGGACGCTGGAAAAACAGATAAAATAAAGTCCATGATGATCTATATACATGAGCATTACGCCGAAAAGATTTCTATCTCAAAGCTTGCAGCCGCAGCTTTTCTGAGTGAAAGAGAATGCTACCGGGTTTTTCAAAATTGCCTGCACATGACGCCCACAGAGTACATGAGAAGCTATCGCCTGCAGATGGCTTGTCAAATGCTTGCCCAGGGCCGGGAATCCATAACAGAGATCGGCCTAAGCTGCGGACTGGGAAATGCCAGCTATTTTGGTAAAATTTTCCATGAATATGCAGGCTGTACGCCCTTGGAATACCGTCGGAAATGGCAGGATAATACTAAAAAGTGACAGGAAAAAGATATTTTAATTATCCGGCAGGCAATATAATACAAGTATGTAAATATTTCATCATAAAAGGGCCTGACTGTTTTTGTCAGGTTCTTCCCCGTTAGAAAGGAAATCAAGTTGGAATTAAACTGCAAAACAGCTGAAATGGAATTGGAGCAGGCGGGAATATTAAATCCGGGAGATTGGGTTGCGCACTCCCGCTTTGTGGCGCTTGCCTGCAGAAATATAGCTTCACGCTGCAAGGATTTATCCCCTGACATGGCCTATTGCTTCGGATTGCTGCATGATATTGGACGCTATGCCGGGGTAAGCTCAGAAAAGCATCTGATAGACGGATACCGATTCTGTATGGAACGAGGATGGGAGAAGGCTGCGCAAGTTTGTATCTCCCATGCTTTTATGATACAGGACATAAAAACCTCCATTGGCAGATTTGATATGTCCCAGGAGGATTATGAATTCATGGAGCGCTTTGTCAAAAACGCTGTCTACGATGATTACGACAGACTGGTACAGCTGTGCGACGCATTGGCGCTGCCCACCGGCTTTTGTCTTTTGGAAAAACGTTTTGTAGATGTGGCCATCCGTTACGGCGCTTCACCCATTTTAGTGGAACGCTGGAAAAAAATACTGGAAATCAAAAATAGGTTTGAGGAAAAAATAAACGGCTCTATCTACAAGCTTCTTCCAGGCGTAGTGGAAAACAGCTTTTCCTGATCACTTTTCTGCAGTAAACCGTTTCCCATATTTGAAAATTCGAGGAACAGCCGGAAAGAATATCATAATATTCATCCGGCGTAAGCGTACCATTAAACGCAAAACAGGTATTGCCAAGTCCCCATTTGGGATTTGAGGCTGTCTCATCAATGATGCGAAAGAGCGGCTCGTCGCCGTTCATTGGCATCTGTGCCGCCAGCACTCCTCCCTCGTTAAGCTTACCCATAAGCCTGGGTAAAAGCAATGTGTGATCAGGAATCCATTGAAAACAGGCATTGGAAGCATCCGATATCAGCAATTTTTCCGGGCATATATTCCCGGACACGATTAGCCAGATCAACTGCTGGCTGGGTACGTTCCTTTTTAAATTTAAGATATAAAGTCGAATTCCAATCAGACATTTTATTTTTCATTCCTTTTTTATTCCAATGCCAGTCCCCATTCTACGCAGCAAGGGCCATCCGGCTGGCTGCGCAGATCGAAACACAATTTTTCCCTGTCTGCGATATCCTTCTGGGCATCGCCGCCCTGGCCGCTTCTCCAGTCCCCGTATCCTTTCGTGTAGCTGTCATACAGTTCCGCCCAGGAATGGTAATAACACTGCATGACTCTCCCAACCTCTATAGACCGCTGCACCATTTCATCCCGGTCAATATAGCCTCCCACAAATCCCATTCCAAGAATCTGGCAGGCACGGCACAAATCCCAGGCTCCTGAAGCAACGTCCTCTGCTTCACAATCTTCTCCCTCGCTGTAAAGTGTAGTCAGGTAGCTTACCATATCCAAAAGACTGGCTCTGTCCGTCACTCCCCAGTCTCTGCGCAGCATCGTGCGCATGGAAGCCCCTTCCTGTCTGTTTTTCTCCTTAGCACCGGCAAAATAATGCCAGTCTCCCCCTGTGTTTACCGCCCATGCGGCATAGGTGGCTGCAATCCACCTTTCCGTATCATTCTGGGGCATCGTCTCGCTTTCTGCCCCCTTTTTCCCAAAAATATCAAATAAACCCATTTTCTACCTGCATCCTTCCCTCTATTTCCATCAGTCTACCATACCTTATATGCAAAAGCTACCTGTCTTTTTTCCTGTTTTTCACAGCCAGCTTTTCAGGCAGCACAGGGAAGCTGCCATCTGCATAAATTCAGCTTCCACCGTCTTCCAGGGCTTTTCTGCGGTATCTGGACGGGAATACAGCTCTTTGACTTCCGTATCCTGGGCTCCCCTCATCAGCTCCCTTAATTCGCAGTTTAATATCTCATCGTCAATCAGCTTCCATTTTTGATTTTCTTCCGCACTCAGGTCGTTTAGGTGAAAGCGCTCCCAAATCTTATCCATGATCTTTTTTTCAATTTCAGCATAATTGGACAGATACATCTTGACCGGTCTGATAATATCTGAAATATAGGCCTCGCTTGCGTCATGGAGAAGGCAGGCCGCCTGCACCCTCTCAGACCACCCTCGCTCCCGGGCTTCTTTCATGCAGTTGATGGAATGCTGCCCTACGGAATAAAAATGCTTTAAGTGTCCCCCTCCTCTGCACAAAAGACTGAGGGCATGGGCAATATCTTCCAGGCAGATATCCTCCGCCTTGATGTCCATTGGGTCGAATTTCTTTCCCGAAAAGGTATTCATCCTACTCATATTTTATTTCACTCCTGCAGTGATCTGGTACATCTGATGTCTCATTCTACCAAACATAAGGGGGAAGCACAAGTATTGAAATTTACAGTTTTTTTTGCTACACTGTAGGCACATTTACAGGAGGACTTTCACATGAGCATGAAGGAAAAAATGCACACCGGGGAGCTGTATCTGCCGGGAGATGCGGAAATTATGGAGGAACAGTTAAAAAGGCTTGACCGTCTGTATGATTTCAATCAGACGCGCCCCTCGGAAATGGACAAACGGGAAAAATTGTTAAAGGAACTGTTTGCGGAGATCGGGGAAGGCTGCTACATTGAACCGCCCTTCCATGCAAATTTCGGCGGCGGTCATGTCCATTTTGGGAAAAATGTCTATGCGAATTTCGGTCTGACAATGGTGGATGACACTCATATCTATGTGGGAGACTATACCATGTTCGGCCCCAATGTGATCGTTGCCACAGCAGGGCATCCCATTTTGCCCGCCCTCCGGGAAAAATCCTATCAGTACAATATGCCCGTGCACATTGGCAGAAATTGCTGGATTGGAGGGGGAGCCATCATTCTTCCAGGCATTACCATCGGGGATAACGTAGTTGTAGGCGCAGGAAGCGTTGTGACAAAGGACCTGCCCTCCAATGTTGTAGCTGTGGGAAACCCTTGCCGGATTCTGCGTGAAGTAAATGAACATGATAAAGAATACTATTTTAAAAACAGAGCTATTGATTATGAAAATCTGGATTTTTAAATTCCAGTGAAATTGGACAAAAAAATTTAGGGCGGTGCTCTGATGCACCGCCCTTATATTACGCATTATGCCACATGGCCTCTCTGCCTGCTTTGTTTCTGCAGGGCCTGCTCGAACTCCTTTAATTTTTGTCTGGCCTCCGGGCTTAAGCTTTCCGGCACCTGAATCTCTATGGTGGCATATTGGTCGCCCCGCACAGAAGGATTTTTCATGGAAGGCAGTCCCTTTCCTTTTAAGCGAATCTTGCTTCCCGGCTGGGTGCCTTCTTTAATCTTGCACAGCACATCCCCGTAAAGCGTCTGTATCTTGGCCTCGCCGCCGAAAATGGCGGTGGTAAAGGGAATTCTTGCTATGGTGTAGAGGTCTGCCCCCTCTCGCCGAAAGCCCGGCTTCTCCCGCACGGTTACCTTTAGAAGCAGATCTCCGGGGTGTCCCTTTCCTGTTCCCGGCATTCCCTTGCCGCTTAAGCGTATGGTCTTTCCGGATTCGATGCCCGCAGGAATTTTTACCTCCAGTGACTGTACTCCTCCCGCAGCATCCTGCAGGCGGACTACCTTTTTGCCCCCAAAGGCTGCCTCCTCAAAGGAAATCTCCACTTCCCCATGAAGGTCTGCGCCATTTTCGTGGAATCCGGCAGAACCTGTCTCCCGGAAGGCGCCTCCGAACAAATCACGCAGAATGTCGTCCATATTTTCCCCGCTGTCAAAATGTACTTCCTGATATTGTCCCTGGGGTCCGCTATAGGTTCTTCTGTAGGTGCCTCCCCCGCCAAAGGGCCCGCCTGCGCCTGTGAAAAAATCCCCATTTCCAAAGGGGCTGCCCCCAAAGGGATTCCCTGTGCTTCCATATCCCTGGGACTGTGCGCCGCCTTCCTCAAAGGCAGCGTGTCCGAACTGATCGTACAGCTTTCTCTTCTTTTCATCGCTTAATATTTCATAGGCTTCTGTAATCTCTTTAAACTTTTCTTCTGCCTGGGCATTTCCCGAATTGCTGTCCGGGTGATACTGCTTTACCAGTTTACGGTAGGCTTTCTTGATCGCCGACGCATCGGCGTTTCTGCTTACGCCCAGAACCTCATAATAATCTCTTTTGGTACGCAATTCTTTCACCCTCTTTCTCTTTTCACAAAATATTTTTGTTCTATTTGCAATATAACACTTAATACAGTTGCTGTCAAGCGCTTTTCTGTACTATCTTTTGTAACTTTTCTTATTTTCCTCCCTTTTCCTTTTTACTTTATTCCGTGTGTGGTATACTTTTATTTGTACTTGCTTTTACGGAGTGTGGAAAAGGAGCATTGATAGAATGAAACCCAAAAAAAGAAAAACTTCCCGATTTGATTTTTCCATGAAGCTGAATATCTTTATTGTAGTGCTTTTCTCCGTTCTCATTGTCTGGGGCATTTTTCTGGTGCGCGACAGGCTTTTAGCCAATGCAGACGAATTGGGAACCTCCCTGGCGGAAAGCTATGCCTCCGAGGAGGAAAACCGCATTGCCATCTATCAAATGCTTTTAAATTTGGCCTCCACAAGCATCAACAACACGCTGGAAAAGGGAGGAAGCAGCCAGCAGATCCAGGAATGGCTTACGGATTACTCCAGCCACCTGACGCATATCCTGGGCTCCTCCGTCATTGACTCTTATGCAGTGATTGACGGAGCTATTATTGCCGCCACCCCCTGGGAGGGAGATCAAAATTATGACTATCAAAGCACCGAATGGTACCAAAAAGCCCTTTCGCAAAATGGGGATGTTATTTTTACCAACGCCTATTTGGACGCCGTCACGGGAAAGTACCTGATTACCCTTGCCAAGAAGCTGAACGGTTCCGGAAACGTACTGGCCTTTGATATTCTTCTGGAAAATTTTCATCTCCACGAAAACAAAGCCTCCCTGCCTCAGAACAGCTCCTACTTTCTGTATGACGGAAACGGCAATCTGATTTACTTAAGCGGCAGCCTGGACATCAAAGACCCTGATGTGAGACAATACGCAGAAAATCTGCTGACCCGCATACAGGACGGGAGCCTTCAAAGCTACTCTGCCGCCATCCGGGATTTGGAGGGGAAAAACCGCAGTGTTTATTACCATATCATGGAAAACGGCTGGATATCCGTGATTACCATGCCCGTACAAAGCCTCCTTACAGACAATATGGACACCACCTTCCTTCTGCTCTTTGGAATCTGCGCCGCTCTCCTTCTTACAGCCTGCGGCATCATCCTGCGTTTTTGGGTTGGCAGCCGCAAAATGCAGCACGTTCAGGATACGCTGCAGATTCTGGGAGATACCTATTATGCCATCTACCGGATCGATTACGAAAAAGCCACTTATGAGTCCATTAAATCCTCTGACGACGTAAGCAGCCTTCTGGGAAGCGGCGGCAGTTATCAGCATTTAATTGATGTGGTAAAGGAGTATGTAGATCAGCGGACCTATACAGAATTTGAACAAAGCTTTTCCCTGGAAAACATAAAAAAACTGATTCAGGATCAGATTTACGAGTTTGGGGGAGATTACCAGCGCCGGTTCGGGGAGGACTACAAATGGGTCAGCATAAAAATCATTTACAATAAATCCATGAAGCTGAACCATGTGATCATGTGTTTTCGAGAAATTGACGCAGAAAAGCGCAGGCAGCTGAAACAGCATATCCTTTTGGAAAATGCTCTCAAGTCCGCCCGTCAGACGGCAGAGAAGAAAAATGCCTTTTTCAGCCATGTATCTCACGATATGCGTACCCCTTTAAACGCTATCATCGGTCTGTCCAAGCTGATGAAGGACCAGCTTGACCACCCGGAAAAGATAAGGGATTATACGGCCAAAATTGAGCAGGCCGGCACACAGCTTTTAACCCTGGTGAACGACATTCTGGATATGTCAAGGCTGGAGAAGGGCACAGGCAGCACACTGGATTATACCGTCATGAATCTGGAAACCTTTCTCCAGGAATCTGTCTCTCTTTTCAAAGACCAGGCCCTGACAGAGCAAAAGGAATTAACTGTTTCGGTTCATCTGCAGCATCCCGCCGTTTACTGCGATCCCTTCCGCCTAAGCCAGGTAATCAACAACCTTTTGTCCAATGCGTTAAAGTACAGTATGAGCGGTGCAAGGATTACAGTGAATCTTGCCGAGACAGGCGTGCAGTCAAACCGAAGCAGATACCAGCTCACGGTAAGCGACACCGGCATCGGCATGTCCAGAGAATTTATGGAGCACATTTTTGAGCCCTTTTCCAGAGAGACCTTGTTCGCCCCTTCCAAAATCTCCGGCACCGGCCTGGGAATGCCCATTGTTAAGAGCCTGGTCCAGCAGATGAGCGGAGAAATTACCGTGGAAAGCACTCTGGGTGAGGGCAGCACATTCACCATCATTCTTCCCCTTCAGATTGCAGAAAGCGAAGCGCTTCCTCCTTCACCAAAAAAAGAGCCCGCAGTCAATCCCCAGGGGTTACAAAACAAAAAAATATTGATTGCAGAGGATAATGAGATCAACATGGAAATCGCATCCGAGTGTCTCTGCGCCCTGGGCGCTCAGGTGATTTCCGCCTGGAACGGACGAGAGGCGGTGGAAATTTTCAGCGCCGCAGCCCCCGGTTCCATAGATGCGATTCTGATGGACATGCAGATGCCGGAGATGGACGGGTGCGCCGCAAGCCAGTCGATCCGCTCTCTGGATCGGCCGGATGCTAAGACAGTGCCCATTATTGCAGTCACTGCAAACGCTTTTGCGGAGGATATCGCAAGAACAAAGGCGGCAGGCATGAACGACCATCTTTCCAAGCCCATTGACTTTAAGCTTATGGAGGAGGTTCTCAACAAGGCCATCCATTAGGGTGCAGTCCCGCCTTGTTTTTTAGATTGCTATAGACATTACGTTGATCAGAATGTTATCATATTCTGAAATAAACTTAAAGTAAGAGTGGAGGATAAAAATGAAAGAGAGAGAACGACTGGGTTCACGCCTGGGCTTTTTGCTGCTTTCCGCAGGCTGTGCCATCGGCATCGGAAATGTCTGGAAATTTCCTTACATAACCGGACTTTACGGGGGCGGTGCCTTCGTGCTGATTTACCTTTTCTTTTTGGTGGTTATGGGCATTCCCATGCTCACCATGGAATTTTCCATCGGACGGGCCAGCAGAAAAAGCCCTCTTCTGGCCTGCAAGGTGTTGGAAAAGCCCGGACAGAAATGGCATCTACAGGGATATATGGCCATGGCCGGAAATTATCTGCTGATGATGTTCTACACCACTGTTTCAGGATGGATGCTTCATTATTTTTACCTCACCGCCTCCGGCACCTTTGAAAATGCAGATGTGGACAGAGTGGAAGCTATTTTCGGAGAAATGCTCTCCGACCCCCTTGTGATGAGTCTTTGGATGATTCTGGTGGTGGTAGTTGGATTTTTTATCTGCTCCAGGGGCGTTCAGGCCGGCGTGGAAAAAATAACCAAGGTGATGATGCTGGCGCTGTTCTTCCTGATTGTAGTGCTGGCGGTAAACAGTCTGATGCTGGATGGCGGAATGGAGGGGCTGAAATTTTACCTGCTGCCCGATTTTGACAGAATGGCCGAAACTGGCATCGGTGCCACCATTGCCGCTGCAATGAATCAGTCCTTTTTTACCCTAAGCCTTGGTATCGGCGCCATGGCCATTTTCGGAAGCTACATAGGCAAGGAGCGTTCCCTGGCAGGAGAGTCCCTCAGAGTCTGCCTGCTTGACACCTTTGTGGCCATAACCGCCGGATTGATCATATTCCCGGCCTGCTTCGCCTTCGGCGTGGATGCGGACAGCGGGCCTAACCTGATTTTTATTACATTGCCCAACATTTTCAATCACATGGCCGGAGGACGGGTGTGGGGAAGCCTTTTCTTTCTTTTCATGGCCTTTGCCGCCTTTTCCACCGTCATTGCCGTGTTTGAAAATATTATTTCCTGCTGCATGGACCTGACCGGCTGCAGCCGCAAAAAAGCGGCTTTCGTCAATGTGTTTTTGATGATTCTGCTCTCCCTTCCCTGTGTGCTTGGCTTTAACCTGCTTTCCGGCTTTGAGCCTCTGGGTGAAGGAACCTCCATTATGGACCTGGAGGATTTCCTGGTGAGCAATATCACCCTTCCCATCGGCTCTCTGATTTATCTGCTTTTCTGTACCTCGCGCTATGGCTGGGGCTGGAAAAACTTTCTGGAGGAGGCCAACACCGGAAAGGGCTTGAAGCTGCGTAACGGTCTGCGCTTCTACATGACCTATATCCTTCCCATCATCATTCTGGTGATCTTTGTGCTGGGAATCAAGGATGTTTTGTTTTAAACAGAACGCATCGGCTGCAGCGTAAGTCGCATATCGTACCACACTGCGCCGCCGTGGACAGATTGTGAGACGCCCTCCTTTACAAAGCCAAACCGCTCATAATAGGGGATCAGCTCCTCCTTGCAGGTGAGGAAAATCCCCTTTCTTCCCTGAGCTTTGGCATCTGTGATCACCTGTCTCATCACTGCTGCGCATACCCCCTGTCTTTGATATTTGGGCAGCACAGCCACGCCAAACAGCATCTGCCAGTCTCCGTCCTCTTTGTGGAGACTGGCATTTTCAAACATCTCATCCCGCAGCTTCGCCTCGTTTGTCACCATGCCGTCTATCAGACCGGCCAGCTCTCCGTCCCAGAAAAGCAGCCAAAAATGCTCGGGATAGGTTAAAAGGCGCTGTCTGAGCGCCTCCTTTCCTGCAGCCTCCGCCTCAGGAAAGCACGCTGTCTCCAGCGCCGCCACCGCCACCAAGTCTTCTATGGTTCCATGCCTGATCTCCCATTGGGGCGGCAAAAGAGCAGGCAGCTTTGAAAGGTCCAAGGGCCTTCCATCCAGCACAGCTTCTGTCAGTCTGCTGTGGCCGTCGTAAACCAGCTTCAGAGAGAAAAAAGGCCTCTCCTCCTCCAGCAGCTTAAAAAAGATTTTATCTCCCTCCCAAAGGTTTAAATCAAACAGCTTTTCCCGGGAAACCCACACAAGCTCTCCCTCGTCACAGGCAATGGGCTCTCCCATAAATCCGTCCGCAGTAAACAAAGAGATGTATTCTGTCACCCCATCCCCCGACAAAAAGGTCAATAAGCCGCGATAGCGAAAGGAAGTCAGCGTATATCCGGTCTCCTCCTTCACCTCCCGCAGCACACATTCCTCGGGGCTTTCCCCCTCTTCAAAGTGGCCGCCCACGCCAATCCATTTGTCCTTATTCACATCCTGCTTTTTCACCGTCCGGTGCAGCATCAGATATTCCCCGTCTCTTTCCAGATAGCACAGCGTGCTCATATTTTCCATTCTTCCGGCCATAGTTATTGTTCCTTTCCGGCTGTATTTTTCCTGCCTTAAAATCTTTTCCAAATTGTAGCACAAGGCTTTTTTCCGTGCAAGGCTTCTACGTGTGGAGTGTTTCTCCCACGCGCCTTTTTGGGCAGGAAAAAAAACAGGCATTGACAAATGCCTTTGTCTGCTGTACGATATAACAGTGATATATAACATTGTTACAATTAAGAGCATGGACGGAATTTAGATGGAGGAAATGAGGGATTCAGATGAGCGAAGCGCAGCAGACTACCCAAAGCTTGATTCTCAAGGCAGCCATGCAGGAATTTCTGGAAAAGGGCTTTCAGGCCGCTTCCCTTAGAAATATCGTAAAGCAGGCAGGCGTCACAACAGGCGCTTTCTATGGCTACTACCACAGCAAGGAGGCTCTATTTGAGGCGCTGGTGGGGGAACAGTACGATTATTTTATGGACTGCTTCTGTCAGGCCCAGCGGGATTTCGCCAAGCTACCTCCCCAGGAACAGCCCGAGCACCTGGGCATTGACTCCGGCGCGTGTATGCACCAGATGCTTTTGTATGCCTACCAGCATTTAGATGAGTTTAAGCTTCTTTTGTGCGGCGCAGAGGGAACCCGCTTTTCCCATTTTATCGACGAAATGGTGGAAATCGAGCTTCAGGGAACCCACGACTACCTGAAGGTGCTTGCAGATTTGGGCAGACCGGCGCCTCCCATTGACGAGCGCTTGGAGCATATTTTGATCACGGGCATGTTCAACGCCTTTTTTGAATTGATTCTCCATGAAATGCCCTTAGAGCGGGCAGAGCATTACCTGGCGGAGATGCGAGACTTCTACACGGCAGGATGGATGAAAATTATGGGGCAGTAAGCCCTATAATTTTTACATATAGGTTAGTTTTAACTAACTAAGTATCATGGAATTTTATTTAAGATGAGTGCAAAACGAAATTTATTTTATGTGAAATCGTGCACATTGCATGTTTCATAAGCAGACCCTTGCTGACCGCCGGTATTTAGGCTGCGTCCTTTGCAGCCTTATGTACCGCTGCGGTCAGCTTGGAGCGAAAGCGTGTCTGTGTTGAAATATGAAATGTGCCCATAGAAACCTTCAAAATAATTTGTTTTGCAATCATCTAACCATTCCAAGTATAGGCAAGGAGGTTTTTCAATGAAACAAAAGTCAAATTTATCAAGGCTGATGGACTATGCCGGAGGGCATAGGGTCCTCACCTGGCTGTCCTGGATATTGTCGGCGGCAAGCGCGCTGCTGGCCCTGGTTCCCTTTTGGTGCCTGTGGCGCATTATCCGCGATATTCTGGCGGCTTCTCCCAATTTCTCACAGGCTGGGAATGTGACGGCCTACGGCTGGGCTGCCGTGGGGTTTGCGGTTTTATCCATTGTGGTCTATATCTCTGCCCTGATGTGTTCCCACCTAAGCGCCTTTAGAGTGGCTTCCAACATCCGAAAGGAGCTGATGCGTCATATTGCGGCGCTGCCCTTGGGGGTAACCCAGAAGTATGGCAGCGGCAGGCTGCGCAGGATCGTCAACACCTCCAGCACGGCCACGGAAACTTATCTGGCCCACAGACTGCCGGATAAGGCCGGAGCCATCGCCACGCCCATAGGGCTGCTCCTTCTACTGCTTGTGTTTGACTGGCGGCTTGGGCTTTTAAGTCTGATTCCGGTAGTGCTCGGCTTTCTGATTATGATGAAAATGACCGGAAAGGACATGGAAGAAAAAATGAAGGAGTACCAAAACGCCCTGTCGGATATGTCCAACGAAGCGGTGGAGTATGTCAGGGGCATACCTGTGGTAAAAACCTTTGGGCAGACCGTATTTTCCTTCAAGCGGTTCAAGACCTCCATTGACAACTATGAAAAATGGGTGATTGCCTACACCAAGGCGCTGCGGCTTCCCATGATGTGCTATACCACTGCCATCAACGCCGTGTTTGCCTTTTTGATTGCAGGAGGCATTCTTTTTACCAGAAACGGCGTTGACAGTGAATTTTTATTAAATCTGATTTTTTATATCATTATTACGCCGGTCATCGGCACCACTCTCACAAAGATCATGTTTATGAGCGAGGATTCCATGATTGTAAACGACGCCCTGCAAAGAATCGACGACCTTTTGGCCCAAAAGCCCCTGGAGGAGAGCGCCGCGCCCCAGGAGCCTCAAGACTATTCCATTACGCTGGAGCACGTAAGCTACAGCTATGACGGCAAAAAGGACGCTCTTTTGGATGTTTCCATGACCATACAGCCGGGAGAAACCGTTGCATTGGTGGGGCCCTCCGGCGGCGGCAAGACCACCCTTGCCAATCTGGCAGCCAGATTTTTTGACCCCCAGAAGGGCCGGGTTCTCATCGGAAATATCGATATCAGACAAATTCCCAAGGAGAAGCTCATGGAACAGGTTTCCTTCGTGTTTCAAAACAGCCGCCTGATCAAGGCGTCCATACTTGAAAATGTGCGCATGGGCAGGCCCGGCGCGTCCCGCAAGGAGGTTGACCGCGCGCTGCAGGCGGCCCAGTGCACGGATATCATAGAAAAGCTGCCAAAGGGCGTGGACACCGTTGTAGGCACAAAGGGCGTTTACTTATCCGGCGGCGAACAGCAGAGAATCGCCATTGCCCGTGCCATTTTAAAAAACGCGCCCATACTGATTCTTGATGAGGCCACAGCATTTGCTGATCCAGACAATGAGGTGCGTGTTCAGCAGGCCCTGACCACCCTCTCCAAGGGAAAGACAGTGCTTATGATCGCACACAGGCTCTCCTCCATCACCGAAGCGAACTGTATCTATGTGCTGCAGGACGGCCAGATTGCCGAAAGGGGCACACACAAAGAACTGCTTGAAAAGAACGGTATTTTTACCCATATGTGGAATAATTACGCGAAAGCGGCAGAATGGAAAATTGAAAAGGAGGCAGCAGAATGATTCAGAAATTACAGAGACGTTTCGCTTTATCAAGACAGGGAGCGGTGGATTTGATCAAGGGATGCCTGGCCTGCGTCTTACAAGACCTCTCTTTTATGCTTCCCGTGGGACTATTGTATCAGTTTGTGCTGGATACCATGAACGGAGGCGTTTGGGGGAGCCGGATTGCCTTCTACACAGCAGGCTGCGTGTTTTGTCTCGCCCTGATCTTTTGGGTGACTTGGTTTCAGTATAATGCCACCTATCTGGCAACCTATGTGGAAAGCGGCGTGAGGCGGATTTCTCTGGCGGAAAAGCTGCGCAAAATTCCACTGTCCTTTTTCGGGAAAAAGGATCTTGCGGATCTGACAAATTCCATTATGGGGGACTGTGCCACACTGGAAACTACCTTTTCCCATTATGTGCCCGCTCTGATCGGCTCTCTGATCTCTACCACCCTGATCTCTGTCTGCCTCTTTTTCTACGACTGGCGCATGGCCCTTTCGGCGGTCTGGGTGCTTCCCATTGCCTTTGCCATCACCCTGTTGTCCTCCCGGATACAGGAATATTTCAACAGCAAATCCGTAAAGGCCAATGTGGCTCTGGAGGAAGGCGTGCAGGAGTGCATTGAAAGCCTTCAGGATCTGAAGGCCAACAACGCGGAGCAGGACTATTTACAGGGATTGGACAAAAAAATTGATTACGCAGAAAAGCGCCATATTGTCACAGAGCTGGGAACCGCCTTGTTTGTGGTGTCCTCCACGCTGATCTTAAAGTTTGGAATTGCCACCGTGGCCCTTACTGGCTCTGTACTGCTCATAAACGGTGAAATTGATATTCCCCTGTTCTTTCTGTTTCTCCTAGTGGCGTCCAGACTCTACTCCCCTTTGGAGGGCGCGCTGCAGAATCTTGCCGCAGTGATTTCCTCCAAGACAAATATAAACCGGATGAATGAGATTCTTGACCATCCCATTCAAAAGGGCGGCCACAGCATAACCTGCCAGGGATATGATATTGTATTTGACCATGTGGGCTTTGCCTACAACAGCGGGGAAACCATTTTAAAGGATGTATCCTTTACCGCAAAGCAGGGAGAGGTCACCGCTCTGGTGGGGCCCTCCGGCGGCGGTAAAACCACCGTTTCCCGGCTGGCTGCAAGATTCTGGGATGCGGACCGGGGAAAAATCACCGTGGGCGGCATGGATATCACGTCAGTGGAACCGGAAACACTGCTTTCTTTATATTCCATCGTGTTTCAGGATGTGACCCTTTTTAACAATACCATCATGGAAAATATCAGAATCGGCAGAAAGGACGCCACCGACGAGGAGGTGATTGCGGCGGCAAGGCTGGCAAACTGTGAGGAATTTGCCCAAAAGCTTCCCCATGGCTACCACAGCATGATCGGCGAAAACGGCTGTGAGCTTTCCGGCGGAGAAAGACAGCGTATCTCCATCGCCAGAGCCTTTCTCAAGGACGCCCCCATTGTTCTTTTGGACGAGGCCACTGCAAGTCTCGACGTAGAGAACGAAACCCTGATACAGACCGCCCTGTCAAGGCTGATCAAGGACAAAACCGTTCTCGTTATCGCTCACCGTATGCGCACGGTAAGCGGCGCCGACAAGGTAGTGGTGCTTTCCGAGGGAACCGTGGCTGAACAGGGCACGCCTGCCGGACTGATGGAAACAGGCAGGATTTACCCTCACATGGTAAAGCTCCAGGAAATCAGCCTAAGCTGGGGAATTCAGTAGAAGATATGCGCCTTGGGATATACCACGCGCAAAAACGGGCAGCCTCCCTGTGAGACTGCCCGTTTTCTGCGCCCGCTCACCCTTGCGTGTACCGGGCCAAAAACTGCTTTGTACGTTCCTGCCTGGGGTTATCGATCACCTGTCTGGGATCTCCCTGCTCCACGATCACACCCTCGTCCATAAAAATAACCTGATCTGCCACATCTCTTGCAAAGGCCATCTCATGGGTCACAATAATCATGGTGGTTTTTTGCTGTGCAAGCCCTCTGATCACCTTAAGCACCTCTCCCGTCAGCTCCGGGTCCAGGGCTGATGTAGGCTCGTCAAAGCACAGGATGTCCGGCTTAAGCGCCAGCGCCCTGGCAATGGCCACCCGCTGCTGCTGCCCTCCCGAAAGCTGATGGGGATAATGCCCGCTTCTTTCGGACAGTCCCATCCGTTCCAGCAGCTCTCTTCCATGGGCGTCGATCTCCTCCATGATTTCCCGTTTCCTCTGTTTAAAATCCGGTCGCTCCTTTGCCAGCAAAAGCTCTGCCAGCGTCACGTTCTCCAAGGCCGTATACTGGGGAAACAAGTGAAAGGACTGAAACACCATGCCAAAATGCAGGCGTTTTTTGCGAAGGTCTCTCTCCCGCTCCTTTGCAGGAAGGGAGGCATCAAAAAGCTTCTCTCCCCGGACAGTGATCACTCCCCTGTCGGGCGTCTCCAAAAAATTCAGGCACCGCAGCAGCGTGGTCTTTCCCGAGCCGGAGGAGCCGATGATGGCTAACGCATTTCCTTCCTCCAGAGAAAAGCTGACGTTTTCTAACACCCTTGTGTTTCCAAAATGCTTTTCAATCTCTGTTACTTCCAAAATTGCCATGAGTCAACTCCTTATCTGAAATCCTCTACCTGAAATAATCCAGCCTGCGCTCCAAATAATTGAACAAAAGCGTCAGAATGCCTACAAACACCAGGTAAAATACGCCCGTGTAAAACAAAGGCCAGGTAATCCCATCGGACTTCATAAAGGAATAGCCCGCAAAGGTCAGCTCGTAGGCGGCAATAATCCTGGCAAGAGAAGTATCCTTCACCAGGGTAATCACCTCGTTGGACATGGGAGGCACCACCCGCTTGATCATCTGCAGCAGCGTGATCTTGAAAAAAATCTGGCTGCGGGTCATGCCCAGCACCTGGCCGGCTTCCCGCTGTCCTGCAGGCACACCCTCGATTCCACCCCGAAAGATTACCGAAAAATAGCAGGCATAATTGAAGGTAAAAGCCACCACCGTGGCCGTCAGCCGCCCCGTCTCATTGCCGCTCCAGATATTGTGATCCAGCCACAGCCCCGGCCCGTAAAAAATAATGATCAGCTGCAGCATCAGAGGCGTTCCCCTGACTACCCAGACTACAAGCTGCATGAAATAGCGAAGCAGCCTGCATCTGCTCATGGATGCAAAGGCAAACAGCAGTCCTAAGGGCAGCGAAAACAAAAGGGTCAGTATGAAAATCTGAAAGGTTGTAGCCAGACCGTTCAGCAGCGATAGTGTCACAGTCCAAAACATAATTTCCCTCTTTTCTCCCGGTCTATTCAGCCGGCACCACAACTACCTGTGCGTTGTTGCAGTAAGCATTGGTGCATTCCATGGCGGAGGTCACTTCCTCGGTAAGAGTCATGCCGTTCCATACCACATCAATATTCTGGGAATCCAGCTCCATGATCTTGTTGTCCCAGTCGATTTCTACAAACTGTGCCTCAACGCCCAGCTTTTCCGCCACCAGTCTGGCCATATCCGCGTCAAAGCCGATCCAGTTTCCCGATTCATCCTTGTAATCCATGGGCTCAAAGTCGGTGATTCCCACAATCAAAGTCCCTTTATCCTGTATGTACGCCACATCGCTTTCCTCAGCGGGTGTATACTCTGACGCGCTCTGTTCCAGCAGCGACTCCTGCACACCATACTGCTCGGCAATCTGGAGCATGGTTCCATCCGCGTAAGCCTCTCCGAAAACGGAGTTAATATAGGAAGCCAGATCAGAGCCCTTGCGGCAGCCCACGCCGTACTCCTCCGTCGTCAGCTGGTCGGTATAGGTCAAATCGGGATAGCTGGTGCCCTCGCCGATCATGGCTCCTGCCATTAAGAGGTCAATAATGGCTGCATCTGAGGTTCCAGAAGCCACCTCCATCAAAGCGTCTGCCTGAGAAGCCACAGAGTTGTAGGAAAATCCGTTTTCCTCCGCTGCCGCCTCTCCTGCGGAGCCGGCCTCCACTGCATAAACCATTGCGCTTTCCCCGCCTGTCTCCTGACTGCCGCAGGCGGTAAGGCTTCCCACAGCCAGCGCTGCCGTTAGAATCAATGCTGCTTTCTTCTTCATAATCTCCTCATTTCTGCGCGGCCCTTCTTTGTGAAAAAGCCGGAAGCGCCGCGCTGCCCCCGGCCTTTTATAAAAGCTTTAAATCCTTTCGTATTGTACCATAGTAGCACGCTAAAGTAAAGCTGGAATCCACAGGCATTTGCGGCTCTGAAAATTTATTTTATCCTAAATTCTTATCCTTATCAATTACAGCAAAGCACATTGAAATCGCGTTTTGATCTTCGCATAGCCAATTGTATGGGCACCATCTTATGGATTTCTATTTGTTTGTTCCAGTGCCAACCCAATCAGTCGATCTGTCTGATCAGCCATAAACAGCGGAATGTTCAGCATATCATTATCCAGTTTCAGGTTATCCAGCGAAAAACGTACACGCAGCTTTACCTTATCCGGAAACAGTTCCTTGAATTTTTTAAGACTTTTACTGGAGGTGTTGGCTTCCGACTTGACCTCCACAGGGAAAATATCATTTTCTCGCTGTATGAGGAAATCCACCTCATAGGGAGGATTTGTCTGTGTCCAGTATCGGGGAACCACTTCAAATTGTGTAATCAAAGTCTGAAGCACAAAGTTTTCTGTTAATGCCCCCTTGAATTCCGTGAACAGGCGGTTGCCCTCGCCAAAGGCGGTGGGTGCCAGCTGGGCCATCCGACGCAACAGCCCCACATCTGCTAAATAAATCTTAAAGGCAGAAAGATCGTCGTAGGCAGCTATAGGAAGACCAGGAGCTGTGCTCCGGTAGATCTTATGCACCAGTCGGGCATCCACCAGCCACTGCAGGGCGTCCTCATATTCACGGGCCCGTGCGCCCTCTTTGACAACTTTATAAATAAACTTTTTGTTCTCTCTCGCAAGCTGGGACGGTATCGATTTCCAGATCATTGAAATCTTGGGAAACTCACTGATATTTGGGTGCTTAGCAAAATCTCGTTCATAGGCACCAATAATCCCGGACAAGGCTTCCTGCATGGCATCTACATCCCGTGCCTCTGTCCACATCTTGACGGGTTCCGGCATACCACCGGTCACATAATACATCTTGAGCTTTTCATACAAGGGATTAAAGAAGGCGTCAGGAATCGGCTCAATCGTATTGACCATTTCCAGAAATTTTGCCAGGTTCTCATCCCCGTTGGCCAGCAGGAATTCTGTGAAGGTCATGGGATCGATCTGCATGAAGTTGACCTTGCCCACCGGGAAAGAGGAAGGTTTTGCCAAGGCAATGCCCAGGAGAGAACCGGCGCAAGCAATGTGGTATTGTGGAGTGTTCTCACAGAAATACTTCATGGAGTTGATGACCTTAGGGCAATCTTGTATCTCGTCAAAAATAATGAGGGTCTTTTCCGGCAGAATCTTCTGACCGCTTGCCAGCATCAGATTCTGCAAAATCCGGTCTACATCCTTTGTGGTTTCAAAGAACTGCTTATATTCTTCGTTTTCATCAAAGTTAAAATAAGCAGTGTTTTCATAATAGCGTTTTCCGAATTCTTTCAGAATCCAGGTCTTACCGACCTGACGCACACCTTTCAAAATCAGAGGCTTGCGATAGGGAGAATTCTTCCAGTTTAGCAGTTCCTTCAAAATCAATCGTTCCATACACACACCCAATCACGCTTTTATAGCTAATTTAGTGATTTTTATCACATTTTTATTATATATGAACGCCATAAAATTACAACCCTAATCACAAAATTATATGCGTTTGAAGGCAAATTAATCACATTATTATTAGGATAAACGGAATTAAACTTCATGCCTTTACAGGAAGGCCCCACAGCCATTATAATATGGATGTTTCAGTGGTATGATTATTTACAAACGCTGTATGAAAACCTCGTGGTCGGGATAGATTATATAGCCCAGCGAAAAAGCGGAATATATGAGGCAATTAACGATGATATATGAATTAGAAGATACAGCTTGTGCAAAGCATTTATTTGGAAATTGGGAAGAAACAATGATATATTCCTGTGTCCAAAAAACCATGGGAAAGCTTTTTGCAGCCGAGAAAAATAATCCCAAATCGGTTATGGCAAAGCTTGGAGATTTTATCTTTTTTGCAGGAGAACCTTGCAAAGAGTTAGTCGAGAGTAACTTCAACGGTTTTGTGATTATGGTGCCGCAAACTGATGAATGGGCACATTTCATTAAAGCGTATTATAAAGACAAATGCAGACAAGTAACCAGATATGCAATGAAAAAGAATACAGTATTTGATAAGAATCATTTAACAGGGTTGATTGCCAAACTTCCAAAGGGTTACAATTTGCAGTTGATTGATGAAAATCTTTTTGACCAATGCTTCAATCATCAATGGTCAAGGGACTTGGTTTCTGTATTCGAATCTAAAAATAGGTATCTGGAAAAGGGGCTTGGTGTAGCCGCCGTAAAAAATGGTCAAATTGTTGCAGGTGCTTCTTCTTATACAAGATACCAGGAAGGCATAGAAATTCAAGTGGATACAAGAATGGATGAAAGGCGAAAGCATCTTGCCACTGCTTGTTGTGCGAAACTTATTCTTGAATGCCTTGAGCGGGGATTATATCCAAGCTGGGATGCACAAAATCTTTGGTCCGTTCATTTGGCAGAAAAATTAGGGTATGAATTATCACATGAATATATTGCGTATGAGGTGAACCAGAAGGATTAAAGCGGAACCCTGGGAGCAATTTCCCCCTCTACGAAACGTAGAGCCGGTCATCTGACCGGCTCATAATCTATCTGTGCTTCCTCATTGGTGGCCTCCAGCTTAAAGATCACCGGGCGCAGACCGTCATTGCAGCTGCAGATGGCGGTTCCCGGTTTTCTGATCCAGTCGCCGTAATAGAAAATTTCCGTGCCATCCCCATGAGCCAGAGCAAAAACATACTGGTAGATGGCCTTCCATGCCTCGTCGCCGTATTCCGCCGCCAGATCCTCATTGAACATGGTTCGCAGTACTGTGATCTTTACCTTTCGCATTCTTAAGCTCCTCCTTTTTCCGTCAGTTCTAAGCAACAGCTTACCATCCTCACATCCTGCCGTCTGCTACAAATGATGCAAACCCGGCGCTTCGCAAAAATTTATTTACGAAAAATGGCAGAAAGGATACAATAAAACAATAACAACATGCAAAAAGCGCGCAGAAATGAGGAATTTTATGATGCTGACACCCCGCTATTTTTTCACCAATGATTTCAATGATTTTTATGAATACTTTCTCTCCCGCCCTCACAAAAAGAGAACCTTCCCGGAGGGCAGCTGTCTGTGGAAGCCGGGAGAGCCCTTCGGGCGCATTCACTACATCATTTCCGGCGTGGAGCAAAGCTATGTAGAGCACGAAAGCGGCCGGAAGAAAATTTTATCCTTCCACGGCAGCGGAACGGTTTTCCCCGGCTATCACCAGCAGGATTACCGCATTGAAAGCTCCATTGTCACAACGGCTCTCTCCCCCATGGAGGTGCTTGAATTTTCCAAGGAGCAGTTTCGTTCCATGTTTGAAGAAAATTCCGCTTTGAGCGCCAGAATCGTTGAGTGGTTTTCCATGTATGTAAACCTGCTGCTTTATGATACCGCCCATCAGGAATACAACTGCTCCTTCCATAAGCTGTGCAATCTGCTCTATCTTCTTTTGGTGGATGAAAATAAGCGCAGTCCTGTGCACATTCCCCAAAGCGATCTGGCGGATATCCTGGGAATCAGCCGCGTCCATCTCACCAGAGGGCTTGCCAGGCTGCGGGAAGAAAACATAATCGTCACAAACCGCAGGCAGATTATCGTCACAGACCCTTCCGCCCTGGCAAAGTATTGTTCCATGGAAACTCTGTAGCTTTGACCCTGCGGCTTTAGCTCTGCAGCTTTTTCAGATGCCAAGGCGGTCAAATTCCTGCTTCAGCCCAAGTGCCTCCTCAAAGGTGTTTTCCCAGCGGTATTTTTTTAAATCCACCCAAAAGCCTCTATCCGTCTGCACCACCTCCACCCCTTCCGCCTCAAGCAGCCGTTTCTGAAGGTCGAAGGTCTCAAAGGCCGCAGCCCCGCTTAAGATTCCCCGACTGTTTACAATACGGTGTGCCGGCACCTGTCCTAAGCGTTCCCCATTTAAGGCATGCCCTACCTGTCTTGCATAATTAGGAGTGCCGCACAAAAGGGCAATCTGTCCGTAGGTTGCCACCCTTCCCTTGGGAACGCTCCTTACCGCCAGAGAGGCTCTTTTGTAAAAATCCATTTCCTTTCCCTTTCCATTGGCATTTTAGTCAAGTTTCCTTCTCCTCTTCCAGGCCTTTCAGCAGCACGGCCCTGCAGGGCGCTCCGTCCGCACCCCCAAGCTTTAAGGGGGCGGCGCACAGAAAATATACCCCCTCCGGCACCTGTCCCAGGCATATTCCCTCCAAAAGTGTAATCCCCGCCCCCAGAAGCCGCAGATGCACCTCCTCCGGGTTCTCCTCCGGCCCCACGGTCTGAGACTCGTTTCCCAGCAGGGAAATCCCTTCCTCTGCAAACACGGCGGCTGCCTGAGCGGTTACAACGGCCCTTCCCTTGATCAAAATCCTTTTTACCGCCTCCCTCTTTCTCAAAAGAGCTGTCTCCAGCATATGACGGGCATGCTCTGCCGTGACCTCCCCTGTATGAGCGACCACACAGGCCCATCCCACATAGGCGGACAGCTCCATCTGATCGACGGTTTTTCCCTCCTGATAAAAATGAAAGGGGGCGTCCACATGAGTGCCGTTGTGGGCACACATGGAAAATGCCGTAAGATTACAGGCGTCTCCCTTTTCCATGGATAAAAGGCTTTCTCTTGCAGACGACGGGTCTCCTGGATAAACCCGGCTTCCAAATACCTCCTGTGAAATATCGTATATCTGCATTCGTGCCCTCCTATTTCCTTTTACCTGTTTCCGGATGCTTTCCCGACACCAGATCATAGCTCTCCCCAATCATTCGCTTTATGTCCTTCTCGGGTATGGTGTCGTCCAAGATCAAAGTGTTCCAGTGCTCCTTGTTTTGATGATATCCCGGGATCACCGACGGGTATATCTGCCTCCAGAAATCCCTCCATTGGGGGTCCACCTTCACATTAACCCGCAGCTGTCCTCCATACACATAGGTCCACAGAAAGGCTTTTTTATTTTTCCGGCAGCGCACCAGCACCCAGTTATCATCGTGAAAAGGCTTATCCACATAGGTCCCAGGAAAAGTGAGACCATAGGCCAATACCTGTTCTCTTGTGGTCATACAGGCTCCCTCCATCTGCAGGCTGATTCCGGCAGCTTCCTGAAAAGAAACGCCCTTCCCCATCTGCGGAGAAAGGCGCCCCTTCGTCTGATCAGCCGCATGCGGCGACCCTTTATCTTTTGTATGCACCAAGTATAGCATAGGCCTTCAGAAATTTCCAGAAAAATTCACAAATAACTACAGAATACTTCAAATGACATCCGGGGCAGAATCTGATATACTGTAAATATAAAAAAGGCGGTACAGCTCATGAAAATCACTGATAAAAACATAGATGGAGGGAAATCCTTTGACTGGGGGAGAACTTCTCCGGAACCCGTTTTGGGTTATTATGACCAGGTTCGTGACTTTGCCGTTCGTTTTGCATTACTTATCTTCATAAAAAAATAAGGAGGACATCTACATGAGATTGAAAAGTAAGGTTGCCATCATCACTGGAGGAAGCCGTGGAATCGGCTTTGCCACCGCAGAGAGGTTTCTGCAGGAGGGAGCTGTGGTTATTCTTGCCGCCAGCACCCAGGCATCTGCAGACCGGGCGGTAGAACGACTACGGGAAAAGTATCCCGACGCTGTTGTGGACGGAATCAGTCCGAATCTGGCAAGTCTGGAAGCTGTGCAGGAAGTCTTTGGAGAGATAAACGCCAAATACGGCTGTATTGATATTCTGGTAAACAACGCCGGTATTTCCGACAGCACCCCTTTTACAGATTACACTGAGGAGATTTTCGACAAGGTAATGGATCTGAATATAAAGGGCGTATTCAACGCCTCTTTGGCGGCCGTGCCCTACATGGTTTCCCGCAAAAGCGGCGTGATTCTTTCCACGTCCTCCATGGTCAGCATTTCCGGCCAACCAAGCGGCATAGCCTATCCCTCTTCCAAATTTGCCGTCAACGGCTTCACCCTCTCCCTGGCTAGAGAGCTTGGCCCCAAAGGAATCCGGGTCAATGCGGTGGCTCCCGGCATTACCGAAACCGACATGATGAAGGCGGTTCCCAAAGAGGTGATTGAGCCTATGATCAAGCAGATTCCCCTGGGCCGCCTTGGACAGCCCGAGGATATCGCAAATGCCTTTGTCTTTTTGGCTTCCGATGAGGCCTCCTACATTACCGGCGTTGTGCTCAGCGTGGACGGAATGGCCAGGGTATAGCCTCACCTTTAAAAGGGCTTTATCTCAAACAGCTTTACACTATGGGGCATAAGAGCCGAGCGAAGCACATTCTCTTCGTCAGGCTCTGCCGCCCTGTCTTCCCAGACCTCTCTGATTACCGCACCGGAGCCAATCCCCACAAAGGCCAGGTCCGTTGCGGCAGTAAGAGGTTCTTCTCCCACATTAAACTGGGCCACATAGGTTTCTCCGTCACGCCCGTTTGCCGCCCACACGATTTCATTTCCCCTTCTGTAAACCTCTCTGCCCGCATAGCTCTGCTGATTGATCTTGATCAGCGTCTCATTTTGCATCAGGGACAGGGTAAACGCATCGTTATCCGTCATGTCGCCGCCAAACATAAGCGGCGACCGAAACATACACCACAGCGTAAACAGCACCTTCTGCTCCTCTTTGGTAAAGCGGGTTCTCCGATCGCCCCCGTGGGAGCGGATTCCGATTCTTCCTAAGGGCAGCATATCGCAGTCCGGAAAGCCGCCCCGTCCCACATACGCAAACCAATCCCTACAATAATCAAACATTTTCCTAAGCTGCTCCCAGCTGTCCCAAAAATCGTCGGTCATTCGCCACATATGCGCATTTTCGTGCAGATGAAGAGCTTCCTTCAAGGGGGCTTCTCCCGGAGACAGGGAAAGAAGCATCTGCCTGCCACTGTTTTGTATGGCCCTTTGTAAGGCTTCGATTTCCGCCTTATGGTATGGCCTTGCCATATCATCCGCCTTTATGAAATCAACTCCCCAGCTGGCGTACAGGGAAACGATAGAATCATAATAGGCCTGGGCTCCGTCTCTGGTCATGTCCACGCCGCACATATCGTCGTTCCACAGGCACACACTGCCCATATCTGCAATTTCCGCCGCAGTGTGCGTGGTACCCAGGATTCGGCTGTTTTGCCGCACTGCCTGTCTGGGAATGCCTCTTAAAATATGTATTCCGAATTTCAGTCCGAGACTGTGAACAAAGTCTGCAAGAGGCTGAAAGCCTCTGCCGCCTTCGGCCGACCAAAAACGGTTGGGGGCGGGAAGCAGCCTTGCATATTCATCCATGATAAGCTCTGCATTCTTGTTGTAGTCCGCTCCTGCGGCATTTGGCTCATACCACTGAATGTCCACAACCACATACTCCCACCCAAACTGCTTTAGATTTGCCGCCATATATTCTGCATTGCGCCGCACCTCTTCCTCCGTTACGCTTGCCCCATAGCAGTCCCAGCTGTTCCAGCCCATAGGCGGTTTGGTCAAATATGCTTTCATGCCTTTTGTCCCGTTTCCTTTCGTTTTTTCTCGGATGCTTCGATCTCTAAAAGCTTCTGATCAAAAATAGCCTCCTTCACAACCTGAATGCACTCCTCTGTGTGCTTCTTTATGTCGTTTCCCCAAAATCTGATTACCGTCCAGCCTCTGAACAATAATTGTTTATTCACCTGGTCATCCCGTTCTCTGTTTTTTGATATTTTGCTGATCCAGTACTGGCTGTTATTGCTTTTTTCCAGCCTTGGCTTTAAAACCTCCCAATCCCTTCCGTGAAAAAATTCCCCGTCACAGAAAATGGCGATTTTATATTTTGTGATTGCAATGTCAGGCTTTCCCGGCAGAGCCTGAAAATTTTTTCTATAACGGATTCCCTTTTTCCATAAGGCTTTCCGCAAAAGCACCTCAATAGCAGTATCCTTTGATTTAATATTCTGCATATTTTTGTGCCGCTGCGCACGTGTAAGATTGTCCAATCTACCACCTTCCTTCCGGGAACAGGCCTTCTGTACGTCTCCATTTTATTATATCCGTTCTTTTATCCGCTCACAACCTTTACTTTGCTTGAGTTTCCGCAGAATTATCCCCACCGGATAAATCTGCTGCGTCCAGTTATCCGCAACTTTCAAAAAATGC
>NZ_CALWMU010000035.1:0-31020 GCF_944382095.1 Candidatus Acetatifactor stercoripullorum | reverse complement strand
CTGAACAAGTGTGATATGGTAGACGATCCCGAGCTGATCGAGCTGGTTGAGATGGAAGTTACCGAGCAGCTTGAGGAGTACGGCTTCAATGACTGCCCTATCGTTAAGGGTTCTGCTCTGAAGGCTCTGGAAGATCCTTCCAGCGAGTGGGGAGACAAGATTCTTGAGCTGATGAACACTGTTGACGAGTATATTCCTGATCCTCAGCGTGACACAGACAAGCCTTTCCTGATGCCTGTAGAGGACGTATTCACCATTACCGGTCGTGGTACCGTTGCTACCGGCCGTGTTGAGCGTGGCGTTCTTCACCTGAATGACGAAGTTGAAATCGTTGGTATCAAGGAGGAGAAGAAGAAGACTGTTGTTACCGGTATCGAGATGTTCCGTAAGATGCTGGATGAGGCACAGGCTGGTGATAACATCGGTGCGCTGCTTCGTGGTATTCAGAGAACCGAAATCGAAAGAGGACAGGTTCTTGCAAAGCCCGGCACTGTTACCTGCCACACCAAGTTTACCGCACAGGTTTACGTTCTGACCAAGGACGAGGGTGGACGTCACACTCCTTTCTTCAACAACTATCGTCCTCAGTTCTACTTCAGAACAACCGACGTTACAGGTGTCTGCAACCTTCCTGAAGGTACCGAGATGTGCATGCCTGGCGACAACGTTGAGATGACCATCGAGCTGATTCATCCCATCGCTATGGAGCAGGGTCTTACCTTCGCTATCCGTGAGGGTGGTAGAACCGTAGGTTCAGGCCGTGTTGCTACTATTATTGAGTAATCTTTGATAGTGTCTATAAAAAGCTAGATTTTATGGGGCTTTCCGAGAAATCGGGAAGCCCTTTTTATGTACTGAAATAGATGGAAAGAATAGTGAAAAATATGTTTAGCGGTGCCAAAACGGTGCCAAGAAAGAGTAAAAAAGTGAAAATATTGCTAGACATGAATATAATGATAAATGAGAAAAAATAAAAATACATGAAAGTTCTAAAATGTGTTATAATATAATTGCAGATGAACGATATAAATGGTAGGATGACATGGGTGTCAAAAAATGAGCACAGATGTGTTAAAAGTAATTGACGCGCCAATGTCCAAGTGCTATAATTTAAATGTTGTACATTATTTTCGTGCAGATGTTATGTGATGAGGATAATAAAGGAGGATGTAAAATGGCTAACGTAGGAAGAAAGCTTGGCGTTAACATCAGAACGTGTATGCTGGAAGCTAACATTAGTCTTGATAGCTTTGCTAAGCATTTAGGGTATTCAATTAAAGATGTGTGGAATGTTATCGAAGGAAAGGTTATAATTCCTCCAGTTGAATTAGATAAGATTGCAAGTCTTTTTAAAACAACAAAGAGTGAATTGATTAATCGTGAATCCGATAGTTTGGTTCCAGATTTGCAGTATATGAAGGAATTTAGTAATCCGGATAATTTAGATATAATTTTGGATTTGATGGATGAGTATGTGGAACTGAGAGAAGTTGTATAAAAGGAAAGCTGTACGAAAGTACAGCTTTTTTGAGGTGGAAAATGGATTGGGAAAAGTTAGTTGAGCAAATTCCAACAGTAATAGAGAAAGTAAGAACAGATTACGTTTTGAATAATATGATAATCAGGGATGATATATTTGGAATTTTGGAAAAACATTGTACGGTAGTATATTATCCGATAGAGAATGAAATTAACTGTGGTTTTCATACAAAGCGTTTTGTTAAAGATAAGTTGGAAGATTTTGTATATATTAATACAGCAAAGACTATTGCTGAACAGGTTTTTGCGGCTGCTCATGAACTGGGACATGTATGGGGTGTTGCTACTCAAGTATGGGAACTGGCGGGAGAACAAGGTACATTAGAGAGTAAAACAGAAGAAAGAATAATTAATAGGTTTGCAGCGGAATTATTAATGCCAACAAAAGAATTTCGGAAAACTTTTTTGGCACATATGGAGAAATTAGGGCTTGATACTAACAAGCTAAGGCTTGTTGATTTGATTCGTGTCATGGTATTACAGATGAATGATTATATGGTTCCGTATGAGTCTGTAAGAAGGAGAGTTGTAGAAACAAAGATAATTACGCAAGAGTTGGGTGAAGCTCTTTTGAAGAATGAAGAAGCTATATTGCCTTTGGTTAATGCATTTTCAAAAGATCAGAATACAATGTTGGATAGAGTGACCGCAAAGAAAACAATTCCCGGTTTAAGAAATTTGCTGGAAACAGCTGAAAAAAGTGGAGAATTGAGCATTTATGCTATCAATAAGATTAAAAAAGACTTTGATATTGATGATATAAATGGAACAGAAGATATTGTGGAAATTTCTATAGAAGGAGCAAAACATGGGGAAAACTGAGGTTATTGTAGATACCTGTTTTCTTCAGAAATTATCTTCAGAAGGTAAGGCAATAGACAATATTAAAAAGGTATTGGCTGAGTTAGAGTACATCCCGGTTGTGCATCCATATATTTATGAACACGAATTATCTTTGCATTCATACTTTGTCCGCTTAGTTGAGGATGGGTACATAAAGGTAATAGGGTATAATGAATTTCAAAAAGATGCGGTAGATAAGCAGACATATGAAGCTTATTATGATGTACTGTATGAAGAGATGAGACTGACTTTGGAAGCAATGAATAGTCCAAAACAAGTAGAAAAATTGTGTCTACAAAAAGGGCAGACAATATATAATACGCATAAACAGGGTAGTAGTATGGGGGATGTTCATATGATTTTGATGGCATCCTATTTGCAAATGCCCATTTTGTTAACGGAAGATTCGGATATTGAGATGTTGCGCGACATAGCTAAACGACGAATGCGATTAGGACAATATTCGTTGCAAATACTTAATGGGGTTCAGCTTATAGAGGAGATTGCCAAAAAGCAAGAATCATCAATAACAGTTAAAGAGATAGAATCGATTTTAAAAGCCATGCGAGAACGAAATGTTGTTTCAAGCATAAAAGCAGTATGGCGCGAGAACCATCCCATGTAAAGGATGATATTAGGAATAAATAGAATGTTTATGTAAAAAAAGGGGCTGTCGGGAAATAGATAGTCCCTTTTTTGTCTTGATATCAGTTCAATAGAATTTGCTGGATTTGGATAGTAAAGCATCCATAGATATGATAAAATTGAAAAGATAATAGAGGAGCCTTTTTAGTGAAGGTCAAGGGAGGCATTGCATGGAAGAAAAAATTACCTTGTGTGGAGATAATTGCATAGAATGTCCCAGATACAATGCGCATAGTGAAGAGGAATTAAGTAAGGTGGCCGAGCTATGGTATAGAGCAGGCTGGAGAGATAGAATCGTATCAAATGAGGAAATTGCTTGTACGGGATGTTCTTCCCATAAAGAGTGTACATATCACTTGGTAGAATGCACGAAGGAACATAATGTGGAGAAATGCAATCAGTGCGCAGACTTTCCCTGTGAAAAAATAGATGATATGTTAAAACGTTCGGAAGCGTGTCAGAAAAAGTGCAAAGAAGTTTGCTCAGATGAAGAATACGATAAGCTGGAAAAAGCCTTTTTTGATAAGGTAAATAATCTTAGAAAATAGGCAGAGTACGGCAGCATGAAGAGATTTCGCAATGGGGAAATTTGCCGCATGGAGAATCATGAGGAGAGAGGAAAATCTATGAGAAAATCAGAGATATCATATAGAATCTGCAGCTATGCCTTCCTGCTTTTACTTTTGACTTTTACAGGATGTGCGAAAGAACAGGATAGTCTGACAGATGAGCAGACGGTGGAAATGCAGACATCCGCAGAAAAGACCGAAATGGAAGAAATAACAACGGAAGAAAAAACAGCAGAGCCGATTATAACAGAAGTGGATTGGTCTGATTTTTTTAATGGAATGAATGGCGCAGCTGTTGTTTATGATGCAGATGAGAACGGCTATCAGATCTATCATCAGGAATTAGCGCTGACACAGCGTTCTCCATGCTCTACCTTTAAGATCATTTCTTCTTTGATTGCTCTGGAAAATGAAATCATACGGCCGGATGATTCTACACGTACATGGAGTGGGGAAATATTCTGGAATGAGGAATGGAATCAGGACATCGACTTTTCCCAGGCCTTCCGCACTTCCTGCGTCTGGTATTTTCGAGAGGTGATAGATGAAATTGGAAAAGATTTGATGCAGGAGGAGCTGGACAAGCTTCAATATGGTAATTGTGACATTTCCGACTGGGAGGGACGGCTGAACACCAACAACAGCAATCCGGCCTTAACAGGCTTTTGGATTGAGTCGTCACTGCTGATTTCACCCAGGGAGCAGGTGGAGGTTATGGAACGAATTTTCGGGGATACGTCGGAGTATTCGGAAGAAACCATAAACCAACTAAAACAGGTCATGCTGGTGCCAGAGGAAAATGAGGCGGGTATTTCAATTTATGGAAAAACAGGAATGGGGAAAGCGAATGGCGTTGTTATTGACTCCTGGTTTACAGGGTTTGCAGAGGCTAAAGACAAAAGAATATACTTTTGTGTGTACTTAGGAGAAACAGAGGATCAAAATGTGTCCAGTGCAAAAGCCAAGGAGATAGCCATACAAATAGTTTCTGATTATTTAGGCTCAGAAAATGAAGCGGATACACAAAATTTGACCTACGAAGAAATGATGGATCAGTTTTATGAAAAGTTTTATGCCGGTCTCTCTCAGGAAGAGATAGAGGAGAGAATCACGGAAGGCATTTCTTACTACCAGGCCAGCAAATATTATGGGGAGGTTACTAATTATTGGGAAAATATAAGAGGTGTCACTGATATTTCCAATGTCATAGAGCCCTTGTATTTTACGGATATGAAATACTACAGGGAAGAGGATTTTCAAAATGATCCAAAGATCATAATTCATCTTGCGAAAAATGAAATCTATGCAAGGCATGGATACATTTTTAAAGATGAGGATTTGTACTCTTATTTTATGGGGTGCGCATGGTACCGGCCTGCTGTGGCAGGTGAGGAATTTGACGACGCGGTATTTAACGATTATGAGAGGAAGAACCTGGAGCTTCTGGCGGCAATGGATCGTGAACCGGAGCAATGAGTTTATTCCAGGTGCTCCAGTAAATGTTCCTCTCCCGCAGGCCGCTGCAAAAAGCGGAATTTATTTTTGCTGCAGGAGAGAATGCCCTCTTTTTGCAGCTTGCTGATCTCGCTGCAGAGCGCGCTCCGGTCTACAGCCAGATAATTGGCAAGCTGCTGGCGGTTAAAGGGAATGGTAAAGGCGGCGCTTCCTGCCTTTAAGGATTCTGCGGACAGATAGGACAAAAGCCGCCCTCTGATGGTGCGGTTGCTCAGGTGTTCTATCTTTTGGGTGAGGCTGATATTTTTTCTTGCAATGGCATTTAAGAGGTTGTGAATCAGCTTTGTATGATAAACGCAGGCACAGGAGCATACCGTAAAGATTCTGCGGAAGTCAAAAAACATAACGTCGGCATCGGTGCCGGCTAAAACGTTGAGCTCCGGGGGAAGGAGGGAAATACAGGCGTAGCTTTCCGCAAAAATCATCCCCGGGGCGATTTCCTCAAAAATAGAATTATTTCCCCAGTAATCTTCTTTTTCTATCAGCACATGTCCTGAGAGCACCATGCCTACAAAGTGGTTGTCCTCCCCGTTGCGGATGATGTATTCCCCCTTTTGGAAATGCAGCTTTTTGGTGGAGAGGCATTTGAGCATTGTACTGATTTCTTCTTCGCTGATTCCCAGAAACATATTGGTGTTTTTCAAAAAGGTAAGGTAAGCTTCCATAGATTGTTTTTCCTAAAATACATATAAAAGTTGTAATTACAACAGAATTATTTGTTTCATTATAGTATAATCCTATTAAAATAGCAAGAACCAGTTAAGATATGAGCTTATTTCAAAAGAGGTGATAGTATGGTGCGGAAAAAGATGACAATGGACGGCAATCAGGCGGCGGCTCATGTGGCCTATGCCTACAGTGATGTAGCCGCCATTTATCCCATCACCCCATCCTCTGCCATGGCAGAGGTGACGGATGAATGGGCCAATCAGGGGAGAAAAAATATTTTCGGGCAGGAGGTTTGGGTGACGGAGATGCAGTCTGAGGCAGGCGCAGCGGGAGCCGTCCACGGCTCGCTGGCGGCGGGAGCCCTGACCACTACCTTCACAGCCTCTCAGGGACTTTTGCTCATGATTCCCAATTTATACAAAATTGCGGGAGAACGGCTTCCGGGGGTGTTTCATGTTGCGGCAAGAACCATAGCAAGTCATGCGCTGTCCATTTTTGGCGATCATTCCGATGTATATGCCTGCAGGCAGACAGGGGTGGCCATGCTGGCCAGCGCTTCCGTGCAGGAGGTAATGGATCTGGCGCCTGTGGCGCATCTGGCGGCGGTCAAGGGCAGACTGCCCTTCCTTCACTTTTTTGACGGCTTCCGCACCTCCCACGAGTTACAAAAGATTGCAGCGTGGGACTATGAGGACTTGAAGGCGCTGATGGATTTGGAGGCTGTAAAGGCATTTCGCAAGAACGCCTTAAACCCCAATCACGCCAGACAGATGGGCTCCGCCCAGAATCCGGATATCTTTTTTCAAGCAAGAGAGGCCAGCAATGGGGCTTACGATGCGCTGCCGGGTCTTGTGGAGTCTTATATGAACCAGATCAATGAGAAAATAGGGACCCATTACGGATTATTCAATTATTATGGCGTCCAGGATGCGGAGCATGTGATCATAGCCATGGGAAGCGTGTGTCAGACCATCGAGGAGACAGTGGATTATCTGAATGCTTCCGGAGAAAGACTGGGGGTAGTGGAGGTTCATTTATATCGCCCCTTCAGTGCAGAGCATCTGCTTGCAGTCATCCCGGATTCCGTAAAGAGAATTACTGTGCTGGACCGCACCAAGGAGCCTGGCGCCATAGGCGAGCCCCTTTATCTGGATGTGGCTGCAGCCCTGCGGGACAGCAAATTTCACAGCGTTGAGATTTTTTCCGGCAGATACGGCTTAAGCAGCAAGGATACCACCCCAAGCCAGATCAAGGCGGTGTTTGACAACCGGGAAAAGAAGCGGTTTACCGTGGGAATTTTGGATGATGTGACGCACCTGTCCTTAGAGCTTACGGAACAGATCCACACTGCGCCAAAGGATATTTACAGCGCGAAATTCTGGGGCCTTGGCAGTGACGGAACAGTGGGAGCCAACAAAAATTCCATTAAGATTATCGGCAATCATACGGATAAATATGTACAGGCTTACTTTTCTTATGACTCCAAGAAATCAGGAGGGCTTACCGTTTCTCATTTAAGGTTTGGAGACAGTCCCATCAAGTCTACCTATCTGATAGAAAAGGCAGATTTTGTGGCCTGCCACAACCAGTCCTATCTGCGCAGATACGACATGGTGCAGGATTTGAAGGAGGGAGGCATTTTCCTGTTAAACTGCACCTGGGACAGCGCGCAGTTAGAGGAACGGCTGCCTGCTTCGGTAAAGCGGTTCATTGCCAGAAACCATATCCGTTTTTATATTATAGACGGCGTGGGGCTGTGCAGGAAAATCGGATTAAAGGGAAGAATCAACACCATTTTGCAGTCCGCCTTTTTTGCGCTGACAGATATCATTCCCAGGGAAGACGCCTTGCAGTATATGAAGGACGCCGCCAGGGCAAGCTATCAGAAAAAGGGTGACCAGGTGGTTCAGATGAATTATGCTGCCATCGATGCGGGAGCCCAAAATATCGTAAAGGTGGAGGTTCCGGACAGGTGGGCGGATGCCGTGGAAGAGGAGCAAAAGACAGAAATCCTGAAGGACAGGCCAGAGGTGGTAAAATATGTGGAGCAGATTCAGCAGAAGGTAAATGCGCAAAAGGGAGATGCGCTTCCGGTATCAGCCTTTTTGGAGTATCAGGATGGTTCCGCCCCCTCCGGCACATCGGCCCACGAGCGCCGAAATACGGCGGTGGATATTCCTGCCTGGAATTGTGAAAACTGTATTCAGTGCAACCGCTGCGCCTTTGTGTGTCCCCATGCGGTTATCCGGCCTGCGGTGCTTACCAAAGAGGAAGCGGATGCCGCGCCGGATGGCATGAAAGTTATTCCCATGATGGGGATGCCGGGAATGTATTTTGCTGTTACAGTGTCTCCCGCAGACTGTGTGGGCTGCGGCTCCTGCGCTAATGTGTGTCCGGGAAAGATGGGCGCCAAGGCTCTCTCCATGACGGCGGTTTCCACACTGCCAAAGGCAGAGAGGACAGCGCTGCAGAAGCAGTTTGACTTTTGCAAGGCACTGCCTGCAAAGCCGGAGGTTTTAGAGAAATTTAAGGCTTCCACAGTTAAGGGCAGCCAGTTTAAAAAGCCCCTTCTGGAGTTTTCAGGAGCCTGCGCGGGATGTGGGGAGACGCCCTACGCAAAGCTTGCTACACAGCTCTTTGGGGACAGGATGTATATTGCGAATGCAACGGGCTGCTCCTCCATATGGGGAAATTCTGCCCCCTCCACACCTTATACCACGGATGATCAGGGAAGAGGTCCGGCCTGGTCCAATTCTTTGTTTGAGGATGCGGCAGAGTTTGGCTATGGTATGCTGCTGGCACAAAAAAGCATCAGAAAGCGGCTGAGGGAAGAGCTGGAAGCGTTGGAGACACAAAACATCAGCGACACTCTGCGGGAGGCCATTGCGCAGTGGACGGATACCTTCCAGAATGGAGCCTTAAATGGGCAAGCCACGATACAGCTTGAGGCCTGTCTGGCGAAAGAGGCTGACGGGGATCAGCAAAAGGAGATTTTGGAGATTCTGGAGGAAAAGGATTTTCTGGGAAAGAAATCCCAGTGGATTTTCGGCGGCGACGGCTGGGCCTATGATATCGGCTTCGGCGGTCTGGACCATGTGCTGGCAAGCGGACAGGATATCAACATTTTGGTGTTTGACACAGAAATGTATTCCAACACCGGCGGCCAGTCCTCCAAGTCCACGCCCACAGGCTCCGTTGCAAAGTTTGCGGCAGGAGGCAAGCCCACCCGGAAAAAGGACCTGGCCGGCATTGCCATGAGCTACGGAAACGTGTATGTGGCGCAGATTGCCATGGGAGCTGATTACAACCAGTGCATCAAGGCCTTTCTGGAGGCGGAAAGCTATGAGGGGCCTTCCCTGATTATTGCTTATGCTCCTTGTATCAGCCACGGAATCAAGGTGGGAATGTCCTGTTCCCAGACGGAAGAGGAAAAGGCGGTAAAGACCGGATACTGGCATCTGTTCCGGTTTGATCCCCGCAATCGGGGAACACAGGCTGGCGCATTCACCTTAGACAGTAAGCTGCCCACGGAAGATTACCAGGATTTCCTGTCCGGAGAGGTGCGCTACGACGCCTTGCAGCGTTCGAATCCAGAGCGGGCACAGGAGCTGTTTGCCCAGGCGGAGAACCAGGCGAAAGAGCGAATGGCTTATCTGCAGAGACTGGTGGCCCTGTACGGCGGAGCTTTGTAAAACTTTGGTGTTTGGAACCGCATACAGCGGTTCATCACATAGAAACAATAAGTACAAACAATAAAAGGAAAGAAGAAAGGAAGAGACTATGAAGAAATATGTATGTGAAGCATGCGGCTGGGTATATGATCCTGAGGTGGGCGATCCCGATGGAGGAATCGCGCCGGGAACGGCCTTTGAGGATATCCCGGACGACTGGGTCTGCCCCCTCTGCGGCTTAGGCAAGGATGCGTTCGTGGAAGCATAAGCTGGCTTTCAGGGTATCATGCGGAAGGTATTCTTTTCATAGGAGAGAATACCTTCCTTTTGCATTTTAGAAAGCTCGTTGGAGAGGGCGCTGCGGTCAACTCCCAGATAATCTGCCAGCTGCTTTCGGTTAAAGGGGATGGTAAACTGATAGCTTCCGTTTTGCCTTACCTGCTGGGAAAAATAAGAGATAAGCCTTCCCCGTATGGATTTTGAGGAGGTGTGAAAAATACGCCGGGACAGCTTGAGATTTTTTTCGGCGGATAAAGAAAGGAGATTCCCGATCATCTTGTGGAGAAAAGGGCAGCTGGCGCTGCAGGTCTGGGTAAGCTTTCTGACATTCAAAAAGAGAATCCGGCAGCAGCAGGCGGCGGTAACATTCACCATAAGGGGCTCCCCCGGCAGCAGTGCGTAGGTTTCCGCAAAAATCTGACCGCATTCAGCCTTGTCCAGGATGCTTCTGTTTCCCCAGATATCATCGGCTTCTATCAGGACAGTGCCCTCCAAAACCATTCCCAGGGAGTCCACCATATCTCCTGCGTGAAGGATTACTTGATTTTTCTCATAGCTTTTTTCATATGCCTGGAGGCAGGAAAGCAGGGAATCAGTTTCTTTTTGGTGGACGCCTCGAAAGAGTGCGGTATTGGACAAAAGGGAATTTTTCATTTTTTCTCCGTTTTTGTTGTTTGAACAACATACTTTTTGCAAAAAGCATAGTATACTTCTGCTGTAAAGTCAAGAAAAAGCTTGCAAAATCTATTGAATGGAGGAATTGCATGATACGGAAAATCATTGAGATAGATCAGGAAAAGTGTAACGGCTGCGGAATCTGTGCCCAAGCCTGTCACGAGGGCGCCATCGGCATGATAAATGGAAAGGCGGCGCTTCTGCGGGAGGATTACTGTGATGGGCTGGGGGACTGCCTTCCCGCCTGCCCGGTGGGAGCCATCACCTTTGTAGAGCGTGAGGCTGCAGCTTATGATGAGGCGGCGGTAAAAGAAAGCAAGAGACAGCTTTCAGGCCAAGGACAGCTTTCAAGCAAGAAGGAGCTTTCAGACAAGGAACAGCCTTCCGGCAGGTCCCAGCTTCGCCAGTGGCCGGTACAGATCAAGCTGGCCCCCTTAACCGCTCCGTATTTTCAGGGAGCCCATCTGCTGATTGCAGCGGACTGTACGGCTTATGCTTACGCTGACTTTCATCAGGATTTTATCCGGGGGAAAATTACGCTGATAGGCTGTCCCAAGCTGGATGGGGTGGATTACACAGAAAAGCTTGCGGAAATTATAAAGCGCAATGAGATCAACGCACTTACAATCGTGCGCATGGAGGTGCCTTGCTGCGGCGGCATCGAGCATGCGGCGGTCACAGCTCTGAAAATGAGTGGAAAGTTTCTTCCCTGGCAGGTGGTCACCATCTCCACACAGGGAGAGATTCTCGCCTGACGAACTGAATTTTACCTGAAACTTAGGTAGATTTCACATGGAACAGATTGTATTTTATGAAAAAAATGATAAAATAAATAAAAAAGGTAGACATACAAGGCCGGATATCCTCATCCGGCCTTACTTCCTATGAGAAAAGGAGACCATTATGCCATCCATGTATGCTCATCACAAAATGGGTCTGCAGGTAAAAGCACTCCTGGGGAAGCCGGAAAGGCAGATCATAGAAAAATATCCCCAGCTGTTTTTGATTGGACTGCACGGCCCGGATATTCTATTTTATTACAAGCCCCTTTCATCGAATCCCGTAAACCGGACGGGATACGGCATGCACGATAAACCAGGGAGCTATTTTTTTGCAAGAGCTGCAAAGGTTATAAAATCCCGCCCGGACAAAGAGGCCTGTCTGTCCTATGTATATGGATTTATCTGCCATTTTGCCCTGGATGTGACCTGCCACGGATATATTGATGAAAAAATAAAGAAAAGCGGCGTTTCCCACACAGAGATCGAAGCGGAATTTGACAGGGAGCTTATGACGAGAGACGGTTTGAATCCCATAAGGCAAAAGTTAGCCGGACACATTGCGGCCACACCGGAAAATGCGGCGGTCATACAGGCATTTTTTCCAAAGATTACAGCCAGGCAGACATTAAAAGCGCTGAAGGGCACGATCTTTTACAATAACCTGCTTGTGGCGCCCTCACCTTTGAAAAGAGGGCTGATTTATGCTGTATTGAAGCTGTCCGGCAATTATGAAAAAATACATGGCCTGGTGCTTCCTTACAAAAGGAACGAGAAATGTGCCGACAGTACAAGACGCTTAACGATTCTGTACGATGAGGCAAAGAAGCTGGCGGTAAAGCTGATCGGAGAATATGGGGACTTTCTTTCCGGAGAAAGAAAACTGTCCCCCGTTTATGAAAAAACCTTCGATTCCAAGCTTCCAATGCCGAAGGAAAAGACTGGAGAAAAAATATCAGCACATGACCAAAGGAGAGCGCAATGAAAGAGAAAAAAACAGGCTTTCGCCTGACCAGGGCAGAAAAAAGCTGGATATTGTATGATGTGGGAAATTCTGCCTTTACCCTTTTGATATCCACCATTATGCCCATCTATTTTAATTATCTGGCGGATAACGCGGGAGTGTCCTCAGTGGATTATCTGGCCTTTTGGGGCTATGCGGCCTCCGCTGCGACCCTGGCGGTAGCTTTTTTAGGACCGGTATTCGGTGCAATGGCCGATACTAAGGGCTATAAGAAACCCCTGTTTATCGTATCTCTTCTTGTAGGTGCTGTGGGCTGCATCAGCCTGGGGCTGGCAAGGCAGTGGCTGATTTTTCTGATTATTTTTGTGATTGCCAAGATAGGGTATTCGGGAAGCTTGATCGTATATGACTCCATGCTTTCGGATGTGACTGACAATGACCGCATGGATAATGTTTCCTCTCTTGGCTATGCCTGGGGCTATATCGGAAGCTGTATTCCCTTTGTAGTGTGCCTGGGGCTTGTGCTGGGAGCGGAGCCTCTTGGACTTTCCATGGAGAATGCCATGGCAATTTCCTTTGTCATTATCGCTCTGTGGTGGCTGGGAATGACGGTTCCTCTCTTAAAGGGCTACAGACAAAAAAACTATGTGGAAAAGAAAAAGAATGCAATATCCGAGAGCTTTCAGCGTATCGGCAGGACACTGCTGAACGTGCGGAAGGAAAAAAAGATATTTCTGTTTCTGCTTGCCTTCTTCTTTTATATTGACGGTGTTTACACCATTATCGACATGGCCACCGCATACGGCTCCGCGCTGGGCTTCGACAGCACCGGACTGCTTTTGGCCCTTTTGGTGACGCAGATCGTGGCCTTTCCCTTTGCGATTTTGTTTGGAAGGCTTGCCAGAAGCATTGCTGCCCATAAGCTCATTGCCGTGTGTATTGCCGCTTATTTCAGCATTGCCGTTTTTGCCATGTTTTTGACTGTACAGTCTCAGTTTTGGGTGCTTGCGGTACTGGTGGGAATGTTCCAGGGAGGCATTCAGGCGCTTTCCAGGTCTTACTTTGCCCGTATCATTCCTCCTGAGCAGTCAGGTGAATATTTTGGGCTTATGGATATCTGCGGAAAAGGCGCTTCCTTTATGGGAACCACTGTTGTCAGCGTGGTGTCCCAGCTGACTGGAGATATCAATAAAGGGGTGGGAATGATTGCCGTTTTGTTTGCCGTTGGGATGGTATTCTTCTGGATGGCAGTGAAGGCAAAGAATACAGAAGTGGAAAAGAAAACTGTGTAGAAGAAAATTCTGCGGGCATCGCCCGCAGAATTTTTTTACAAAAACTTTCGAGGATTTTTGTTTGATTTTTTATCTGGTTCATAGTACTATAAATATATGCGCAGGTGCAGAGAGATGGGAAAACCGTCCCCCTGCCCTTTTTGACAGAAAGGAGTAGAAAGATTGCTGCACAATGAACTATTACGAGAAAAAGTATATGAATCCGTTGCTTCTGTCCTGCCGATCACTATTATTGTCTTACTGCTTACCATTACCATTGCTCCCCTGACGCCGGGGACGATGATGCTGTTTTTGTTTGGAGCGGTGCTTCTGATTGTGGGAATGGGCTTTTTTACTCTGGGGGTGGATATGTCCATGATTCCCATGGGAGAGGGTATTGGAGTACAGCTTTCCAAGGCAAAGAAAATCATTCTTCCGCTTTTGGTGTGTTTTGTGTTAGGGGTTTTGATTACCATTGCGGAGCCAGACCTGCAGGTGCTGGCTGAACAGGTGCCATCCATTCCCAACATGGTGCTGATCTGGACGGTGGCTATAGGAGTTGGCCTCTTCCTTGTGGTTTCGCAGATTCGAATTATCTTTGGAATTCCCCTTTCCTATATCCTGATTTTTTTCTATGCGATTGTTTTTCTGCTGACCTTTTTTGTTCCCGAAGATTTTATCCCGGTTTCCTTTGACTCCGGCGGCGTTACAACAGGTCCGGTGACGGTTCCCTTTATCATGGCGCTGGGTATTGGTATGGCTTCCGTGCGAAGCGACAAAAATTCCAGCAGCGACAGCTTTGGTCTGACGGCCATCTGCAGTATCGGGCCGATTCTTTCCGTAATGATTCTTGGTATCTGCTATAGCCCGGAGGATGCAGCCTACAGCATGGTGGAGCTTTCGGAGCTTGACAGCACCAGAGAGGTGGCAATGCAGTTTGCCAGAGCTTTTCCTGCCTATATGGAGGAGGTGGCAGTGGCGCTTATTCCCATTGCAGGTGTGTTTATTGTGTTCCAGTGTATTTTCCGCAGATTCCACAGCAGACAGCTTTTGCGGATTCTTTCGGGCTTTGTATACAGCTACATAGGGCTGGTGCTGTTTTTGACAGGCGTAAACGTGGGCTTTATGCCGGCCGGACAGTATATCGGGTCTGCCGTTGCAGGAAGCAGCCAGCCCTGGGTGCTGATTCCCATCGGCATGGTCATCGGCTACTTTATTGTGAAGGCAGAGCCTGCAGTGCAGGTGCTCACCAGACAGGTGGAGGACGTGACCAACGGCTCTATTACCCAGAAGGCCATCGGACACAGCCTCTCTATCGGTATCGCCTTTTCCGTTGGCATTGCCATGCTGCGTATTTTGACGGGACTGAACATTATGTGGTTTTTGGTGCCGGGCTATTTGATTTCTCTTGTGATGACCTTTTTTGTACCCCAGATATTTACCGGTATTGCCTTTGATTCCGGCGGCGTGGCCAGCGGACCCATGACAACTACGTTTTTGCTTCCTCTGGCAATGGGAGCCTGCGAGGCGATGGGAGGAAACGTGCTGACCGACGCTTTTGGCATTGTGGCCATGGTTGCTATGACGCCGCTGCTCACCATCCAGATGCTGGGCCTGGCGGATAATGTGCGCAAACGCATCAGGAAGCGCAAGCTTATTCTGCAGCTGAGAGAAGTGGAGGACAGCATCATTTATTTTGATTAACGTAAAATGTGAGGAAGAGCTATGGCAGATAAAAAAAGTGTAAAGCTGGTGGTGACCTTTGCGGAGCGCGGAAAAGGCAAGGCCTTGGCAAAGCTGTACGCAGAGCAGGGAGTGCTCTGCAATTACCAGTCTATGGGGAGGGGAACGGCCTCCTCAGACCTTCTGGACGTTTTGGGTATTGGAAGCGCTGAGAAGGATATTTTGATCAGCATAACATCCGGGGAGAGGTCCCAGCGGCTTTTGCGCAGGCTGGACGACGGTCTTGAAAGTGATATTTACGGCAGCGGGATTGTGTTTGATATGCCGCTTACCGGGTTAAACAGTCTCATCGCCACAGTGCTTTTAAGCGGACAGGAAAGCGGAAACGGAGGAACACAGATGGAAGCAAAGACAGATTACAGCCTGATTTTGGTTTCAGTGAATCAGGGACATACGGATGACGTGATGGATACGGCCAGACAGGCGGGAGCCAGAGGCGGCACTGTGATTCGGGCAAGGTGGGCCGGGCCTGAAGATACCAGCCAGTTTTACGGGATTTCCCTGCAGTCTGAAAAGGAGATCATCGCTATAGTGGCGGCGGGAGACCTGCGGAACGCTATCATGGAGATGATCAATAAAAAGCACGGGCTTAAGACGGAGGCTGCGGCCATGGTCTGCTCCGTAGGACTTGAGCATTATGTGAAATTTTCTTGACAGGCAGCGGACATAAATCAGGAGAGCAGGGGATGGAATGAATACGAAAGAAGTAAAGCAAAAGAGCATAAAGGGGCTCAAAACCATCATATATGGGAGAACCCTCTTTGTGGTGGCTGCTTTTTTGGTGCAGTTTGCGCTGCTGTTTATAGCATTTATCAGACTGCGCCAGTACAGCCTTTTCATCTACGGCTTCTTCATTTTGCTGAGCGTGTTGGTGGTGCTGCGTTTGTTTAACAGTGAGGGCACTCCGGATTTTAAACTGGTGTGGATGCTTCCCATAGTGGTATTTCCGGTTTTTGGAGCGCTTTTTTATGTGTATATCGACACTCAGACGGGCACAAAACGTTTGAAAAAAAGGCTTTGTGAGATTAATGATGTCATAAAGCAGTATACGCCGCAGAATAACGAGGCCCGGGAGCAGCTTTTTGAGGAAAATATTCAGATGGGGCGTTTTGCAGATTATATGCAGACCTATGATAACAGTCCTGTGTATGGAAACACCCAGGCTGTTTATTACCCTTTGGGAGATGATCAGTTTCCGGATATACTGGCTGAGCTGCAAAAGGCAGAAAACTTTATTTTTTTGGAGTACTTTATCATAGAAGAAGGACGCGTGTGGGAGAGTGTCTTAAGCATTCTGAAAGAAAAGGCAAAGCAGGGAGTGGAGGTCAGGCTTTTGTATGACGACACCTGCTCTTTGTGGTATCTTCCCAGCTTTTATCCAAAGCTTTTGGAAAAGGAGGGAATCCGCTGCAAAACCTTTTGTCCCATAAAGCCTATTTTTTCATCCTCCTACAATAACCGGGACCATAGAAAGATTATTGTAATCGACGGTAAGACTGCCTTTACCGGGGGCACCAATCTGGCAGACGAGTATATCAATGAGAAGGAACGCTTCGGGCATTGGAAGGATACTGCGATCATGCTGAAGGGAGACGCAGTGGAGCGCTTTACCTATATGTTTCTGGAAATGTGGAATGTTTCTGAAAAGGGAGAGGAGGACTACGGGAAATATAAGTCGCCCAGGGAGGCGGCGCTTCCCAGGGACGGATTTTTTCTCCCCTATGGGTCGAGCCCTTTTAGCGAGGAGCATATAGGCAAGAGAGTATACCTGGATATCTTAAACACTGCCTGCCGGTATGTGCACATCATGACGCCTTATTTGATTCTCGACCACGAAATGATGATGGCTCTGGTTTATGCCGCCAAAAGAGGGGTGGAGGTGACAATTATCATGCCTCACATTCCCGACAAGCAGTATGCTTTTGTGGTTGCCAAAACCTATTATAATGAGCTTTTGGAGGCAGGAATCCAAATCTGGGAGTATACGCCGGGCTTTGTCCATGCAAAGGTGTTTGTGTCGGATGACGTAAGAGCCGTGGTGGGAACCGTCAATCTGGATTACAGGAGTCTGTACCATCACTTTGAATGCGGCGTGGTTATGTACTTGAATTCCCAGATAGATGCTGTGGAGAGGGATTTTAAAGAGACACTGAAGCAATGCCAGGAGGTGCGTCCGGAGGATTACAAAAAGCAGAATCTTTTTGTAAGAATGGAGGGAAAGCTGTTAAGAATGCTTGCACCCCTGATGTAGGAGGAATTTGTGTGAAAGATCAGCCTGAAAACCAATTTTCCAGAACGGAGCTTTTAATTGGAGAGGATGGCGTAAAACGCCTGCAGAAAGCAAAAGTGGCTTTGTTTGGCATTGGAGGTGTGGGAGGCTATGTGGCGGAGGCTCTGGTGAGAAGCGGCGTGGGCGCCTTTGACCTGATAGACAATGACACAGTGAGCCTTACCAATTTAAACCGACAGATTATTGCCGATTATCACACACTGGGCAGGTATAAGACAGAGGTAATGCGGGAGCGGATGCTGTCCATCAATCCCAAGGTACAGGTTACGCTGCATCAATGCTTTTATCTGCCGGAAACAGCAGGACAATTTGATTTTTCTGCCTACGACTATGTGGTGGATGCGGTGGATACGGTGACTGCCAAAATTGACATTATTCTGCGCGCCATAAACTGCGGTGTGCCGGTGATAAGCTGCATGGGAGCGGGAAACAAGCTGAACCCCGGGGCCTTTCAGGCAGCCGATATTTATGAGACCTCTGTCTGTCCCCTGGCCAGGGTAATGCGAAGGGAGTTAAAGAAGCGAGGGGTAAAGGCGTTAAAGGTAGTTTTTTCCACAGAGCCTCCCAAGATATCTGGGGAGACAACAGGGGAGAATGGAAAACGCTCTACGCCGGGAAGTATATCCTTTGTGCCTGCTGCGGCAGGCTTGATATTGGCGGGGGAGGTAGTAAAGGACCTGATAGGGAAAGCATAACTGTGCCTCGCAGGGAGGATGCCTGCGGGGCAATTTTGTGTGCGGATGCAGACACATATTTGCCGGGAACCTTTTGGCACAGAATTCGTTTTTATAGAAAAGAGGAAAGAAGGGAGGAGAAGGTTTGAAGGATACGGAAATTATCGATCTGTACTGGGCGAGAGACGAAAGAGCCATCGTCGAGACACAGGCCGTTTATGGAAAATACTGCTACAGCATCGCCTACCGTATTTTGAACGACAGGGAGGACTCGGATGAATGCGTAAACGACACCTGGTTTCGGGCATGGAACGCTATACCGCCCAAATATCCGGAACGCTTTGCATTATTTTTGGGCACCATCACGCGAAATCTTTCCTTTGACAAATGGAAAAGGAAAAATGCGGGAAAGAGAGGTCATGGACAGATGTTGGTAGCATTGGATGAATTGGCGGAATGTGTTCCCGCGCCCTCCGGTACGGAGGAGGCGGTGGAGGCGGCGCAGCTTGAAGGGCTGATCAATCAATTTCTGCACACACTGCCGGAACGGGAATGCAGCATTTTTCTGCGCAGATACTGGTATGTGGAGGAATACAGCGCCATTGCCAAAAGGTATCACATGAAGCTGAACACAGTAAAAACCTCCCTTTTCCGCACGCGCAGAAAACTGAAAGCTTACTTGGAACAGGAGGGTATTCGGGTATGAGCGAGGAAAAGAGACAAGGCGCAATACGGATTTTTGAAGCATTGTCCGGGGTGGATCAGGAGCTTTTGGAGCGCAGTGAAGCAGAAAATAAAAAGGGGACGGCTGTTTTCTCTTTTGCAAGGGGAAGTAAAATTTTAGCGGCGGCACTATGCTTTGTAGTACTGGGGGCCGGGGCGCTTACAGTACGCAGACTGCTGTTATCGGGCGGCGCATCCTCCCGGTCCAGCCAGTCTGTTCAGGAAATGGCAGCTTTTGATGCTGCGGACGCCCAAGGAGGCCAGGATAATGGCGAGCAGTCTGCGATGGCACAGGATAGTCCGGAAGGAGAGACCGCGATGGCACAGGATAGTCCGGAAGGGGAGACCGCGATGGCGCAGGGCAGCATAACTGAGGAGGCTGTGGAAAGGGAGGCGGCGCAGGAAGAGGCAGATTCGGAAGCCGTCCAGGACAGTCAGATAGATTACAGCAGCAAAAGCTCTTCCGCCCAGGAGCTTTCGGAGGAACAGGCCAGGCAGACGGCGGTGCTGGGGGCCTATGTGCCAACGATCCTTCCAGAGGGATATGTTTTTGACAGAGCGAACATTACTTCCGACGAAACAGGGGAAACGCTCTTTATCATGTGGATCAACGGAATGGATGAGATCAGTCTGGGGCTGTCTCTTCAGGATGCAGAGAACCTGCTGTTCGTGGATGTGGAAAATCCTGAAACCTTTGACAATCCTGTGTTTAAGAGCAGTGATCTCAGCGAAGAGCTGATTTCCTCCTGTATAAAAATTTACGAGGATGCAGGAGATACCTCTACCCCCAGAGGCAGTTTTGCAGTATACTATGAGGAGGATGGCGTGCTGGTGAGCTTTACCGGAAGAGGCGACGCTGAAAGTATTTGGAAGATGTTTGCCTCCATCCGTCCATAAAAGAGTGAGAGACGAAGGATAAGAAAATGGAAAGCCGGGAAACAGGAAAACAGAAGAAAAAGCGTGATATGACTCAGGGGAAAATTATTTCTCCTCTGATTGCCTTTACCATCCCGTTAGTTCTGGGAAATCTGTTTCAGCTGACCTATAACGCTGCGGATTCCGTAATTGTGGGAAAATTTGTAGGCGAGAGCGCCCTTGCAGCGGTGGGTACCTCTACACCCATCATGAATATAGCTATCTTGCTGATCAGCGGCATGTGCATGGGCGCCAGTGTGCTGATGAGCGCCTGGTACGGTGCCGGAGACTATGAGACGCTGTCCAGGCAGATCAGCACTACCTTGCTGGCGGGCTGTGGATTTTCCGCAGTGTTTTCTCTTTTGATGCTGTTTTTGGCAAGGCCGGTGCTTGCGCTGATCCAGGTGCCGGAGGATGTGATGGGGGAGGCGGTTTCTTATCTGCGGGTTATTTTTCTGGGATTGATTTTTACCTTTATTTATAACTTTCTTGCCAATACCATGAGGGCCTTGGGAGACAGCAAAACCCCCCTTTATTTTCTCATGATCAGCGCGTTCTTTAACGTGGCGGGAGATTTGCTTTTGGTGGCGGTATTTGGCATGGGTGTCTTTGGAAGCGCGGTGTCCACAGTGGCCAGTGAGGCATTAAGCTGTCTGTTCTGTGCTGTTTATATCAAGAAGCGGATTCCTCTTTTGTGTCTGGGGAAGAAATGGCTTGTGTTTGACAGATCTCTGCTTGGCAGGACGGTGAGCTATGGAAGCACCAGCGCCCTGCAGCAGGTGTGCCTCCAGATCGGAAAGGTGATCATCCAATCGGTGATCAATACCCAGGGTGTCAGTGTGATTGCGGCCTTTACGGCGGTAAACAGAGTGGATGATTTTATTTACACTCCTCAGCAGAATATCGGCCACGCTATGACAACCTTCATTGCCCAGAATAAGGGCGCGGGCCATAGCGACAGGATTAAAAAAGGGTTCCAGGGCGGGCTTTTGATTGAGCTTGTCTATTCTCTGCTGCTTTTTGCAGTGGTTTTTTGGGGAGCGTCGGGGATTATGGAGCTGTTTGCAGAGAATGGGGATGCACAGGTGGTGCGTCTTGGGACGGATTATCTGCGGCTCATTGCCTTTATGTACCTGCTGCCGGGCATTACCAATGGCATACAGGGATTTTTCAGGGGCATAGGAGATATGAAGGTGACGCTTTACAGTACGTTTATGAATATGCTGGGAAGAGTGGGGGCGGTGGTTCTTATGATCCGTGTGTTTCACCTGGGCTTTGTCAGCCTGGCCTGGGCAAATATGGCGGGCTGGATTCTGATGCTTTTGTTTGAGGTGCCGCTCCTGATCCGCAGCCTGAAAAGACTGCGGCAGGAAACAGAAAGGCGCTGAAGAGCAGCCAAAGAAACACGGCGGCTTGTCTTATTAAGTATTTTCGTTTTCCAGCATCCGGTAGCCGATGCCGATCTCTGTAAAGACATACTGGGGCTGCGCCGGATTTTTTTCTATTTTCCGGCGGATATTGGCCATGTTCACCCGGAGAATCTGGTTGTTGCTGTCCATGTAGGGACCCCATATGGCGTTCATGAGGTAGCTGTAGGTGAGCACCCGTCCTGAATTTTCTGCAAGCAGAGTCAGCAGCTGATATTCAATCTGCGTCAGATGAACCTCCTTTCCCTCAAGGCGGATCAGACGTTTTTCAAAATTAATTTCCAAATCCAGGGCCCGGTAAACCCTGTCGGGGGATGCAGGATGACGGTGGCGCATGGAGGTACGGATGCGGGCCATAAGCTCTGCTGTGCCAAAGGGTTTTGTGAGATAATCGTCCGCTCCCAGGTCCAGTGCGCTTACCTTGTCCTGCTCCTTGGTTCTGGCGGAGAGGATAATAATAGGTATGTTGCTGTTCCAGGAACGGATCTGCTTTAGAATCTCGCAGCCGTCTATGTCCGGCAGCCCCAGATCCAAAAGGATCACATCGGGACAGAGGGAGGCAGCCAGGCTTAAGCCCTCTTTTCCGTTTAAAGCGCTGGTAACACGGTAGCCGTTTCTCTCCAGTGAGGTGGTGATGAAACCGCTGATGCTCTTGTCGTCTTCAATGAGCAGAATGTTTATTTTGGTGTTCATGGTTCTATTACACGCCCTTTGGGCGGCCTTTCAATGTTTTTTAGGAAGGGTGAAAATAAATTCCGCGCCCCGGGAATGGTTTCTGGCGGTGAGGGTTCCGTGGTGGGCGGTAATGATGGTTTTGCAGATGGACAGTCCGATTCCCATACCCTTGTGGGCATCGGAGGTATGGGAGGGGGTATGGGGAGTGCCGTCAAAGAGATGGTCCAGCATATCTTCAGGAATGCCCACGCCGTAGTCCCGTATGGTAAAGGATACGCTGTGGGGATGCTCCTCCACCAAAAGCTCAATGGGCGCCAGACTGTCGGAGTGGACAATGGCGTTTTCCAAAAGATTGATGGTGACCTGCTCGATCAAAATGGCATCCATGGGAAGCAGAATGAAGGCATCCGGTACGCGCACCTTGATCTGTGCATTGGGATAACGCTTGTGAAGCTTCTGTAAGGCTTCGGACAAAACCTCCTCCACGGGCTCGCTGCTGGTATTGATGGTCAGGCTGTCTCCCCGGATACGGGTGACGGTGAGAAGATTTTCCACCATATTTAACAGCCAGTTGGAATCGTTGTAAATGTTTGTGACAATCTCCTTTTTTTCCTCCTCGGAGAGCCTTGCCTGATTTTCCAGAAAAACGGAGCTGTTTCCGATCATGCCGGTTAAGGGGGTGCGCAGGTCGTGGGATATGGCCCGCAGAAGATTGGCCCGCATTTTTTCCATTTCGGCCTCGGCCAGCTGCTTTTCCCGCTCGGCAATTACATCCGCCTGGATAGCAAGATGGGAGGTCATGGTGCTGGTAAAGAGGGTGACCGCCAGCATGCCGATAAAGGTGATGGGGTAGCCCGTCAGGGTAAAATTCAGCTTAAAGTAGGGGTATGTGAACATGTAATTGATGCAGATTACAGCCACCACCGAGCAGACAATGCCGTAAAGATACCCTACACAGTAGCGAGATACCAGCATGAGAGCCAGAATAAAGACAAGCACAATATTTGCGCTGTTGTCGGGAACCAGGTGAAAATACAGTGCGGACACTCCGGTTGCAGCTCCCATGCAGAACAGGGAAAAAACGATGCTGAAAAGATGCTGCTTCCATAAGGGAAGCCTGCGCAGTTTCTTGTTCATAAAATTCTCCATTCCGAAGCATTTATTATCCACAGTATAACTGTTTTGTGGAAAGGAAGCAACCTGGGGGCGCAAAAAAGCTGTTAAAAACCGGGGAAGGAGATATCCGGCAGGGCTGATTGTGCTTGCGCTGTCCTGGAAAGTCGGATATGATAAGGGTAAAAAGCAAAAAAAGGAATGCGTAAAATGACAATAAATCATAAAACAGATGACAGACAATGCTTTTTAGATATACTGCGGGTGGCGGCTACCTGTGCAGTGGTGCTTCTGCACACGGTGACCGGAATCATGGATACTGTGGATATGACCCCGTATCCCCTGGAAAAAAAGGTGTTTCTCATCGCTTTAGACTGGATTACCTGGTGTGTGCCGGTTTTTTTGCTGATTTCAGGCTATCTCTTTCTGCATCCGGGACGCAGGATTACTTTTTTGCAGATGCTTACGAAATACTGTAAAAGAATCCTTTTGGCCCTGTTTTTATTTGGAATTCCCTATGCCTGTCTGGAGCAGATCATGGCAGAGGGGACTTTTCGGCCGACCATGGCGGGAGAAGCAGTGCTTTTGGTGCTCCAGGGAAGGTCCTGGTCCCACATGTGGTATTTGTATTTGATCTTATTCCTGTATCTGATCACACCGGCGTTAAAGCTTCTGTTGAAAAAAATACCCGATTCTGCTTTGTACGTTATTTTGGGAGTGCTGTTTGCAGGCAGCAGCATTCTTCCCTTTGTGAAAAAGCTTTTCTCACTGGATGAGCTTTTTACGCTTCCGGACGGAGGCATTTATCTTTTTTATTACTTGTGCGGGTATTTGTTTGCAAAATATCCGGGGAAAGAAAGCAAGAGAGAAGGGGCAGGAAAAGGAGCATCCCGGAAAACGAGAGAGCTTGTCTTTTGGGGCGCGGTCTTTGCCTGTGTGCTTTTGGCGGCGGGAATGGCGGCCAGCAGGATCGTCTGGGATGACACGGTACAGATGGCCTATAATTATCCCTTTACCGTACTGTTGTCTCTGCTGCTTATGTGGATATTCCGGGAGAGAGAAGGAAAAGAGAAAGAAAAACACAGGGCTTGCTGGCAAAGCGCCGGTGCCCTGTGCTTTGGAGTATATTTGATTCATCCGGTGTTTGTGAATCTATATTATAAATTTCTTGGACTGACTCCGCTTAATTTCCCCAAAGAAGCCTTGGTCTTTGGCTGGATTCCCCGCATTTTCCTGTCGCTGCCGCTTTTCTTTCTGGCGGTCTTGGTTCCGGCATTTTTGGGAGCCTTTGTGCTTCGGAAAATCCCGGTTCTGCGAAAGTACGTGCTTTAAATATGCGATTTGAGGAAAACAAATCCTTTTTTGGAGATTACTTTTCCCACCGCCCTGATGCGCCGCAGGGGAGGATCAGGCCGCTCTCCGTTACCGGCAGTCCGATCTCCTGTGCCTGAGTGCGGCCGCCCCGCTGCTTTTCCAGGACGGCGCCTATCATATAAGAGAGCACAGCGGGCTGAAGTCCTGTGGTGTAGGAGTTGATCAATAGAAAAAGGGCATCCTCGGAAAGCAGCTTTGCGGTCAGGTTTAAGAAAGGCCAGATGCTGTCTTCGATTTTCCAGATTTCTCCCTTGGGTCCCCTTCCGTAAGAGGGAGGGTCCATGATAATTCCGTCATACTTGCTGCCTCTTCTGATTTCCCGTTCTACAAACTTTGTGCAGTCGTCCACCAGCCAGCGGATGGGAGCTTCTCCCAGTCCGGAGGAGAGGGCGTTTTCCCTGGCCCAGGACACCATGCCCTTGGATGCGTCCACATGGGTGACGGCTGCTCCTGCGGCAGCGGCAGCCAGGGTGGCGCCGCCGGTGTAGGCGAAAAGGTTTAATACCTTCACAGGCCTGTCTTTAGGACGGTTCTCCTGCTTGATCAGTCTGCTGAACCATTCCCAGTTTGCAGCCTGCTCGGGAAAAAGCCCGGTGTGCTTGAAGCTGAAGGGCTTTAAGCGAAAGGTTAACGGCCGGTTTGGCAGCTCCTTCAGCGTATAGCGGATGCTCCATTCGTCAGGCAGATGGAAAAATTCCCACTGCCCGCCTCCCTTGCTGCTTCTGTGATAATGGCCGTTTTTTTGTTTCCAGCCCGCATGGAGGCGAGGGGTGCTCCAAATTACCTGGGGGTCTGGCCGCACCAAAATATAATCTCCCCAGCGCTCCAGCTTTTCTCCTGCCGAGGTGTCTAAAACTTCGTAATCCTTCCAACGATCTGCAATCCACATAGTCACTTTTCCTTATTTATATAGAGTAGGTTTCTTATGATATCCGAAAGCCCTTTTTTACTATACAATAAGATGGACAGGGTAGCAACGCCTTTGTATGAAAAAAAATACAATATTTTAAAAAAAAGTATTGCCAAGCCAGGAAATTCCATGTATACTAATCAATGCTGTGGCATGATAGCTGTGAAGCGCGAGGTTGCTGTCTGTCAGCAATGGCAGGGAGGTTTTCCGTGGAGCGAATGTCAAGTTAGAAAACTGACGACAAGTCACTGTACCATGAAGATAGTCTGCAGGAGCAGAAAGGGCGTGTAGCGTCCGGGCCTGGAAGAAGAAAGCGTTGCGTAAGGGCTTGGGACACACACGGGAGAGTGTACAGTCACCGCTTGTCGTACCAAAGCGATTGAATCGCTTGCAAAAGTGCGAAAAGGAGGCGACTTTTTTTATGGCAAGTCAAGTAATGAGGATTACACTGAAGGCTTATGAGCATCAGCTGGTTGATGCGTCTGCCAGAAAAATCATTGAAACAGTAAAGAAGAACGGTTCTCAGGTGAGCGGACCGGTTCCCCTTCCCACCAAGAAGGAAGTGGTGACCATTTTGAGAGCGGTACACAAGTACAAGGATTCCAGAGAGCAGTTCGAGCAGAGGACGCATAAGAGACTCATCGATATCATTGCGCCGACCCAGAAAACAGTTGATGCTTTGCAGAGACTGGAAATGCCTGCCGGTGTTTACATTGATATAAAAATGAAGAACAAGTAATCAAACCTCTACCTAGACGTAAGAACATGTAAAACTTAAGGGTTTTAGGTGGTCCGCTATGTAGAACAACAGGTTGGAAAGCCGCTTTGCGGCAGAATGAGAGGTAAAAATGAAGAAAGCAATTTTAGCAACAAAAGTCGGAATGACGCAGATCTTCAGCGAGGATGGCGTACTGGTTCCTGTAACCGTGCTTCAGGCTGGCCCCTGTGTGGTGACACAGATCAAGACTGTGGAGAACGACGGCTACAGCGCAGTGCAGGTGGGCTTCGTTGACAAGAAGGACAAAATCATCAACAAGGATGCGGGCGGCAGAAAAGAAATTATCCACAGACATGGCGCCAACAAGGCCGAGCAGGGACATTTCAAGAAGGCTGGCGTAAGCTCCAAGAGATATGTGAGAGAATTTAAGTTTGAGAATGCGCAGGAGTATGCTCTGGGCGGAGAGATCAAGGCAGACATTTTCGAAGCAGGCGACAAGATCGACGCTTCCGCAATTTCCAAGGGCAAGGGCTTCCAGGGCGCTATCAAGAGACACGGACAGCACAGAGGACCTATGGCTCACGGTTCCAAATTCCACCGCCATCAGGGTTCCAACGGTGCGTGCTCCTCACCCAGCCGCGTGTTCAAGGGAAAAGGAATGCCCGGACACATGGGTTGTGTAAAGGTAACTGTTCAGAATCTTGAGGTAATCAGAGTAGATGCAGAAAAGAATCTGCTTTTGGTAAAGGGTTCCGTGCCCGGACCCAAGAAGGGCCTGGTAACCATCAAGGAAACCGTTAAGGTGGAAGCATAATTGAGGGTATACGCAGGAAAGGAGGACCATTCAGATGGCAAACGTATCTGTTTATAATATGGAAGGCAAGGAAGTTGGCACAATAGAATTAAGCGATGCGGTATTTGGCGCGAAGATCAATGAGCACCTGGTACACATGGCGGTTGTGCAGCAGCTTGCAAATAAGCGTCAGGGAACGCAGAAGGCAAAGACCCGTTCCGAGGTATCCGGCGGCGGAAGAAAGCCCTGGAGACAGAAGGGAACCGGCCACGCAAGACAGGGATCCACCAGATCTCCTCAGTGGACCGGCGGCGGAGTTGTGTTTGCTCCCGTTCCCAGAGATTATTCTTTCAAGCTGAATAAGAAAGAGAAGAGAGCAGCGTTAAAGTCTGCGCTCACAAGCAAGGTTCAGGGAAGCAGCCTGATTGTTCTGGATGAGCTGAAGCTTGACACTGTCAAGACGAAGAATTTTGTGAATGTAATGAATAACCTGAAGGTGCAAAAGGGCCTGGTGGTGATTGCTGAGAATGACGAAAATATAGTTATGTCCGCAAGAAACCTGCCCGATATTGACACCACTCTGGCAAGCACCATCAATGTGTATGATATCATGAAAGCAAAGACGGTTGTCCTTACCAAGGATGCTGTTGCGAAGATTGAGGAGGTGTACGCGTAATGGCAGATATTAAATACTATGACGTAATCCTCAAACCGGTTATCACAGAGAAGAGCATGGCCGGCATGAGCGAAAAGAAATATACCTTCCTGGTTCATCCGGAAGCAAACAAGATTCAGATCAAGGAAGCCGTGCAGAAGATGTTTGACGGCGTTAAGGTGAAGAAGGTTAACACCATCAATATGGATGGAAAGAAAAAGAGAAGGGGAGCTGTTGTGGGAAAAACAGCAAAGACCAAGAAAGCGATGGTCTGGCTGACCGAGGACAGCAAGGATATTGAAATCTTTGCCGGTCTGTAAAGAAGCAAAAGCTTTTCCTGGGATTCAGGTATGCGGTTTGAAAATCACCGCGCAAAAAATCTAAGAAAAAAGGAGATACAAAAATGGGAATTAAGACATACAACCCATATACACCTTCCAGAAGGCATATGTCCGGTTCTGACTTTTCGGAAATCACAAAGAAAACTCCTGAGAAAGCTCTTTGTGTTTCCCTGAAAAAGAATTCCGGCCGCAACAATCAGGGTAAAATTACCGTAAGGCACCGCGGAGGCGGTTCCAGAAGAAAATATAGAATCATCGACTTTAAGAGAAATAAAGACGGGATTCCTGCAACTGTAATCGGTATCGAATATGATCCCAACAGAACGGCAAATATCGCGCTGATCTGCTATGCGGATGGCCAGAAATCATACATCCTTGCACCTCAGGGACTGACTGATGGAATGAAGGTTATGAACGGCCCCCAGGCGGAAGTGAGGGTGGGAAACTGCCTGCCTTTAGCTGATATTCCTGTTGGTACTCAGGTACACAACATTGAATTATATCCCGGCAAGGGCGGACAGCTTGTTCGTTCCGCTGGAAACAGTGCACAGCTCATGGCGAAGGAAGGAAAGTACGCAACCCTTCGTCTTCCTTCGGGAGAAATGAGAATGATTCCTCTTGTGTGCCGTGCGACAGTAGGCGTTGTTGGAAACGTGGATCATAACCTTGTTAATATCGGTAAGGCGGGACGTAAGCGCCATATGGGCATCCGTCCTACGGTGCGCGGTTCTGTTATGAACCCCAACGACCATCCTCACGGCGGTGGCGAGGGCAAGACCGGTATCGGCCGTCCCGGCCCGAGCACTCCCTGGGGCAAGCCTGCGCTTGGTTATAAGACACGTAAAAAGAAGAAAGCTTCCAATAAGCTGATTGTAAGAAGACGCGACGGCAAAGCAATCAAATAATAAACAGGAGGAAAGACAATGGCTAGAAGATCACTGAAAAAAGGACCTTTCGCAGATGCAAGTCTGTTAAAGAAAGTGGACGCTTTGAATGCGGCAGGACAGAAGCAGGTTATCAAGACCTGGTCCCGCCGTTCTACGATTTTCCCTTCCTTCGTGGGACATACATTTGCAGTGCACGATGGCAGAAAGCACGTTCCTGTATATGTAACGGAGGATATGGTAGGCCATAAGCTGGGTGAGTTTGTTGCTACCAGAACCTACCGCGGGCATGGCAAAGACGAGAAGAAGTCCAAAGTGAGATAAAAAACGATACTACAAAAACGTACAATTACCCGGGAGGGAATTGCGGGAGAAGCTTTTAAGCCTTCTCCCGGGGTGAAAAGCCCCGCGTCTGACTGTGGGAGAAGCCATAGCAGATGCGTTTATTTGAAAGGAGGACAATATCTATGGCGAAAGGACATAGATCCCAGATTAAGAGAGAGAGAAACGCAAAAAAAGACACCAGACCTTCAGCTAAGCTGTCCTACGCGAGAGTGTCCGTGCAGAAAGCTTGTTTCGTATTAGATGCCATCAGAGGCAAGGATGTGCAGACCGCACTTGCCATTCTGGAGTACAATCCCAGATATGCTTCCAGCCTGATCAAGAAGCTGCTGCAGTCGGCAATTGCCAACGCAGAGAACAATAACGGCATGAATACCGAGAACCTTTATATTGCAGAGTGCTATGCAAATAAGGGACCTACCATGAAGAGAGTAAGACCCAGGGCACAGGGAAGAGCTTACAGGATTGAAAAGAGAATGAGCCACATCACCATTGTGCTGGACGAGAAGAAGTAGGGAAAGGAGCTTAAAACAAAATGGGACAGAAAGTTAATCCTCACGGCTTAAGAGTCGGAGTTATTAAAGATTGGGATTCCAAATGGTACGCAGACGCTGAGTTTTCCGACTATCTGGTGGAAGATTACAACATCAGAAAATATCTGAAGAAGAAATTGTACAGCGCAGGCGTTTCCAAAATCGAAATTGAAAGGGCATCCGACAGAGTAAAGGTTGTCATCTACACCGCTAAGCCCGGCGTTGTGATCGGCAAGGGCGGCGCCGAGATCGAGGTGACCAAGAAGGAGCTTTCCAAGCTTACAGACAAGAAGGTTCTTGTGGACATCAAGGAGATCAAGAAACCCGATAAGGACGCGCAGCTGGTAGCGGAGAACATTGCACTGCAGCTGGAAAACCGTGTTTCCTTCAGACGTGCCATGAAGTCCTGCATGGGCAGAACCATGAAGGCGGGAGCGCTTGGCATTAAGACCTGCTGTGCCGGACGTCTGGGCGGCGCTGATATGGCCCGTACAGAATTTTACAGCGAGGGCACCATTCCCCTTCAGACTCTGAGAGCAGACATTGATTATGGTTTTGCAGAGGCAAATACCACTTATGGCAAGGTTGGCGTAAAAGTTTGGATTTATAAAGGCGAGATACTTCCTACAAAAGGAAACCAAGCGGAAGGGAGTGATAAATAATGTTAATGCCCAAAAGAGTAAAACGTCGTAAGCAGTTCCGTGGAACGATGAGCGGTAAGGCTACAAGAGGCAATACCATTACCTACGGTGAATTCGGCCTGGTGGCTATGGAGCCTTGCTGGATTAAGTCAAACCAGATTGAGGCAGCCAGAATTGCACTTACCCGTTATACAAAGCGTACCGGTAAGGTATGGATCAAGATTTTCCCCGACAAACCTGTGACAGCAAAGCCTGCGGAAACTCGTATGGGTTCCGGTAAGGGTTCTTTGGAATACTGGGTAGCGGTTGTTAAGCCCGGTCGTGTGATGTTTGAGATCGGAGGAGTAGCTGAGGAGCAGGCCCGTGAAGCATTGCGTCTGGCTATGCATAAGCTTCCTTGTAAATGCAAGATCGTTTCTAAGGCGGATTTGGAAGGCGGTGTATCATAATGAAATCAAGTAAATATGTAGAAGAGTTGAAGAATAAGTCCGAGGCTGAGCTGGCTTTAGAGCTTGTTGCTGCGAAAAAAGAGCTTTTCAATTTGAGATTCCAGAACGCAACCAATCAGTTGGACAATACTGCAAGGATCAAAGAAGTGAGAAGAAATATTGCACGTATTCAGACTGTCATCACTGAGAAGGCAAGAGCGTAATTGCATTTGTGCGAGGAAAGGAGATCAATTGTGGAAAGAAATTTAAGAAAAACACGTATTGGTAAAGTTACCAGTAATAAGATGGATAAAACTATTGTTGTTGCAATCGAAGAGCGTGTGACGCATCCTCTTTACAAGAAGGTCGTGAAGAGAACCTACAAACTTAAGGCGCACGATGAGAAGAACGAATGCAGCATC
>NZ_CALWMU010000034.1:0-32219 GCF_944382095.1 Candidatus Acetatifactor stercoripullorum | reverse complement strand
TCATCCTGGTCGAGAGCCGTCCGGGCGTTCTCTGCCACGCACCGTTCCACCAGCCCCACCACAACCTCCAGTTCTTCTGTAGTGGTCAAGCTTTTTTGGACTCAATCTGCGGAATAGTAAGGCTGTCTATCAAATTATTGTGTTACTTTATGGCACATGAGCTTTTGTATCATCTATAAAAATCGTCACATCAAGGCACTCTCAAAAATGGTATAGTAGTGGTGTAGCAAGCGCCTTCCTGCTTCGTTATTCAGCCCCGTTTTGCCGCGATTTGCGAGGGGATCTGGTCAGATTGACCTGATAATGAACAACTTGATAAGATGAAACTTTTCTGCCATCTCATCATAGCTCATTTATCAACTTCACTATTAACGAATTCACTTCTTTAGGTGCATCGGTATTTGAATTATGCCCTGCATTTTTTATCCACGCTATTGGAATTCCAGTATTTTTATGCCATGCTTTATTATACCGAATACAAGAACCTGCATGGTCTTTTTCTCCGCATATCAGTTGTGCCGGACATTTTATCTTGTATGGAAGATTGGCTTCCATTGCTTCTGCTAATATTTTGAAACCATGTCCTGCAATTTGAGCATATCTTTTTTGGTCGCCATCGTAGATCATCATAATATCATACATCAGTTTCCTTCCATACGAAGATGTGGCAACACCCTTTATTCCGGTTTTCAATAATGACTTCCATGGATAATATCGATATACCGGCTCCATTCTTTTAAGAAGCCACAATTCGATTTCCGTCACATATTTTCTTTGCAAAGGTGCTGAATCAATAGAAACAAATCCCTTCAATTTGTTAGGAAACAACTCCGAATATGCCTGCCCAACATAACCGCCCATGGATTGCCCTATAATAACCGGATAGTGAATGTTTTCCCGACACAAAATGTCATCAAGCCATTTTGCTTTATCCAGCAATGAAAAATCAAATTTGAATGGCCATGATTTTGCATGACCAGGTGCATCCCATACAAACACATTATATTTCCCCTCGAAATATTCGATTTGCTTATCAAACAATCGATGATCTGCAGTTAATCCTGGAAGAAAAATCAAGGTTATATTTCCAGAACCCTGCGCCATATTTATCCAATAATGAATATTCCCGCATTGAGTCCTATATATTTTTTCATTCATTACAATTACTCCGTCTCGTGAAGTTCCAATTTGTCGCTGACTCCATTATACTATGGCCGGTCACTTTCTGGAATAGATGTCTTCAATTTTTTCTAATGGAAAAGGCGGTTGGGAAAGTGGTTTCATTGCAATCGACATCAATTTCATAGGATTATCGTCTGCTGCTACACGGTTAGAGCTTAAATGCCCACATCTGCGGCAACGATGGATGATTGCCCACTCTCCATACTTTCTAACCCATACCCCCACCGGATCCATGATACCGCTACAATCGGCTTCCCTGTCTCCCGGCTCAATATCTAAATGTAAGCTGCTCAGGCAGTTTGGGCCTATGTGTTTTATAATAACCTTTTTCAAATTGCTTTCGCTTGTTATCTCGATTCATAACTACTCCTTTAAGGATGGCGCTGTATGAAAAAACAGATTTATATTTTTTTGCAATGCGTCACGATATTTTTGTGTAAGCATTAGATATTGCTGCTGTTCTTCGGCTGTCCATTCATTCCAAATTTTATTTTCAATTTCAAATATAGGAAGAATTTTTTCTTCTGAAATTTTCTTCCCCTTTTCAGTTAGGCAAACAATGGTATTTCGTCCATGACCTTGTTCAAGATATACGATTCCATCTTTCTTTAAATTACGGATTGCGGAATTTATTGTCTGACGGCTGATACCGGTTAGCTTGCTGATTTCACTTTGAAGGCATCTGTCTTCTTTTTCGCAAATGACATATAAAATATTCATAACACTATCGGGAAGTCCCATTTTAACCGCCATTTCATGATAAAGGGAATTGATTTCCCCGGATAAGTGCGTATATTCTGTTGCGTGTAAATAGTGCATATATTCATCTCCTTGTCCGATTTCGTACATTTATATTATATCCGATTTCGTACATATGTCAAGAGCTTTTTTACGGAATATAGGGCTGCTGTCTATCAAATTCTTGTGCGTTACTTTATTGCACATGAGCATTATGTGCAAGCACCCATGCTCAGGGCTTGCCCTCTTATGGCTGAACCGTCATATAAATCCTTGTGTCTTTTGTCTTTTTTGCCTATAATAAGGATAAACCATTTGAGGAAACGGAGTCTTTGTATGCAGCGCATCAATCAGGATATCAAGCAGGGAAATTTTAAGCAGGTCTATCTCTTGTACGGCGAGGAGCGGTATCTGCGCAGGCAATATGCGAACCGGCTCAAAGACGCGCTGTGCGGCCAGGATGATGGCATGAATACGCATTTCTATGAGGGAAAGGATATTTCCGTGGGGGAAATCATCGATCTGGCTGAAACCCTTCCGTTTCTGGCCCCGCGCCGTGTGTTCTTCATCAAAGACAGCGGGTTGTTTAAGTCCGGAGGAGAAAAGCTGGCAGAATATTTAAGCGCGCCAAATGAGACCTCTTATTTCGTTTTCACAGAAAGCGAGGTGGATAAGCGCAGCAAGCTGTATAAAACAGTGCAGTCTAAGGGATACGCTGCAGAATTCGGCCTGCAGGATGAAAATTCTCTGATGCGCTGGGCGGCGGGTATTTTGAACAGAGAAGGAAAGAAAATCACGGAAAGCACCATGCAGCTTTTTTTGTCCAAAACAGGAACGGATATGGAAAATATCCAAATGGAGCTGGAAAAGCTGATCTGCTACTGCATGGACAGGGACGTGGTCACAGCCCAGGATGTGGAAGCGGTGTGCACCAGCCGTATCAGCAATCATATTTTTGATATGATTAACGCCATCGCGGACAAGCAGACGCAAAAGGCCCTGGAGCTCTACTATGACCTTCTGGCCTTAAAGGAGCCCCCCATGCGCATTTTATTTCTCATCGCCAGACAATGTAACCTGCTGCTGCAGACCAAGGAGCTGAAGGCAAGGGGCTACGATAACAAAACTGTGGGCTCCAAAATCGGCGTCCCTCCCTTTATTGCCGGAAAATATGCGGCCCAGGCAGCCCGCTTTAAGACCTCCGTTTTAAGGGGCGCTGTGCGCCGGTGCGTAGAGGCGGAGGAGGCGGTAAAAACGGGCCGCATGAACGATATTCTCAGCGTGGAGCTTTTGATTCTATCGGTTTTGTGAAAGAATCAGAATTTTTCCTCTCTTGCAGGTTACTGTCACCGCTCCCGTATGCGGCGTCTGCAGGATTTGCACCTTCTCCTCTTCCAGCCGTCTAAGCACCTCCTCATGAGGATGTCCGTAGCTGTTTTCTTTTCCGCAGGAAATCACCGCAAGCTGCGGAGAAAGGCTGGAAAGCAGCTCCTTTCCTGTGGCGTTTTTAGAACCGTGATGGGCGGCCTTCAGTATGGCCACCTTTTCAATTCCCCGGCTCTTCAGCTGCTCTAAAAGGAGCGCTTCTCCCTCCTTTTCCGTATCCCCCGTAAGCAGCAGGGATAACGGCCCACCCTCCCATTTCACATAAAAGCATTGGGAATACACATTGGCGTCCTCCCCGGAAAAGCCCTTTGGAGGATGGAGACAGAGAGCGGTCATTTTTCCGCTTGTAAAGGAATCCCCCGCCTTTATGTATCTTATGTCAGGGGGATTTTTCGGGCACTCTCCGGCCGCGGCAAGAAGGTCCGCAAAGGCTTCCTCTTTTTTCGCTTCCTCAATATCCGGCAGTATCAGCTCCCCAAAAGTAATCTGTCCCTCCTTCAAAAGTTCTTCTATCCCGTTTGTGTGATCCGAATCCGGGTGGGAGACAAAAACAGCGTCCACATGGGATATCCCCTGTCGCTTCAAAAAAGGCGCAAGCACATAGGTTCCCACACCGTTTCGGCTGCTGCTGCCGCAGTCAAACAAATAATTTTGTCCCGCCGCCGTCTGAATGCAGATACAGTCCCCCTGTCCCACGTCCAAAAACGTGACCTTGTCCTTTGGCAGCCCGGAGAGGGAAAACACCAAAAGCCCGGCGCAGATACACAGCCCCTTTGCTGCTTTTCCACGAAGCCTCCCCTTCCCCGCCGCTGCGGCTCCACACAGCAGCAGATAGTAGACTGCGATCTGCCAGAATTTTGGCTGCCCCGGATTCCAGGTATGAAAAGGAAGCCCCTCAAAGATACAGCAGAGTCTTTCATATCCCTTTAAAAGCAGGGCACAGATTTCTCCCAAAAACTCCATGCCGGGAAGCGTCATTCCCAAAATTCCGGTGAGCATGATGGGCTCCATAAGAGGCAGTATCAGCAGATTGAGAAAAACCGAATAAATTGGCACCTCATAATAAAACCACAAAAGCACAGGAAGAGTAGCTGCCGTTACGCTGACACTGGCCTCCATGGACTCCCAGGCCTGCTGGATTTTTTGATAAATCATACCCTTCAGGACACTTTTTATTTTCCCGGGCTCATACCTTTTTATTTTCTGCTTTCTCTCTCCCCCAAACAGCGTCGGCTTTAAGACTCCCATGCCAAGCACAGCTCCATAGGAAAGCAGAAATCCTGCATGGTACAAATACATAGGATTGAAAAGCAGCGTAACTGCTCCCGCCACTCCCAGGGCGGTAAGCATATCATAGGTTCTGCCCAGGACCTCTCCCAGCATCCGAATCAGGTACATGGCGATAGCCCTTAAGGCAGACACCCCAAGCCCCGTCATAATGCCATAGAGAATCAAAATGCCGCTGCCTGCCAGGGCCGCAGGCCAGACCGGCATCCCCATACGTCTGAGCAGACGATACAGCGTCATGCCAATCAGGGTGATATGCAGCCCGGATATACTTAAAATATGCACAATTCCATTCCTCTTATATAATTCTTTGATTTCCCGGTCCAGACCGGCATCATCCCCTAGCAGCATGGTGCTCATCACAGATGCTTCCCTTGGGGGCATAATAGAATACAATCTCTCCTTCCAATTTTGTCTTAGCTGGTACAGTGCCTCTGCCACAGCCCAATGACTTTCACTCTTTGCCAGAAGCCTCCCCTCTGACAGCCTGCCTCCAATTCCCAGGGTTTTATAATATTGTCTCCGGTCGAATTCCCCCGGATTGGATGCGGCATAAAAGGGCTCTATTTTGCCCGAAAGCAAAACAGCGCTGCCCAGAGGAAGAAGCTCTTTTTCTTCCCATTCACATATTATATTTTCCGTTAAAGGAATTTCCTGCTGCTGACCTGCAGCTGAAATCAGAATAGATACGTTTTTCAGATAAATGCTTTGATCTTCTTTTTGATAGATACGTCCTGTGACGGCAAGCGGTTCCAGGCCCTTCTGCCCGAAGGCCTCCAAAAAGGCCTCAAGAGTCCCGGGCGGACCACTCCCCCTGGTCCGCACAAGGGCTGTCAGCGCCAGGCACAGGCATAGCATGAGCAAGGGTCTTTTCATCCTTCCCTTCCTTCCTGCCCTTTAAGGCTCCAGTGTGGTCACCATGTCAAGATTGCGCTCATAGGCAGCGCTGCCAAAGGAGGCTGGAACCTCCCCATTGATAAGAATCTGCACTCTGTTTATATTGGAAAGCTCCACCAAAGAATTGACGACTGCGTATATGGATATCTCCGTAGGCACATTGTTTACTACTGTCAGAAAGGTCTCGTCCAGATTTACGTAGCAGATACCGTCTCTGGTCATTACATTGATAATCTCCGTATCCGGATTGACAGAAGGATACACTCCCTCAATCTGGCCGCTTGGTCCTGCAATCAGCTCCTCCACCACAAAACGATCCAGCGGCGTATTGGTGGAGTAATGCTTTTCACGGTAAGTCTCAATCAGCTGGTCTCCGCCTTCGTTTGCAAAGTAAAGGCTTACCCGCACAAGCTCGTAGGTATTGATTTCATTGCCGTCATTGTCAATAAACTGGTCTGCGCTCATCCATCCCACCGGATTCTCCAAATTGTCGTAAAGCTGCTCGCCCTCCACGTTAATTCCCACATAGCTGATCTCCGGAATCTGAGTGAGCGTGCGCACAATGGCAGCCCTCACCAGCACCTCGGTTGTGGGCGGCATTTCCTTATAAGCCGCATCCACATTTAAAAGCACCCTCTCCTCCTCCAGAGAAACGTCCAGCAGAGAAAAGCCCATGGCAAAGGGCGCTTTATACTCCAGCTTTTCCGGCATAGTGGACAGACATTCTATCAGCTCATCCAGCTGTTGCTCTGTGGTTGTGCCCTGCATCTGGTGTTCGTGCATTTCCACCTTTGTCTCCGTATTGCTCACATAGTAAACCTGATAAATGTTTTCGCCGCTCTCTTGCTTTCTTCCGCAGGCGCCAAGGACCAACAGGCAGAATAAAAAGAGCAGAATACTGTTCCATTTTTTCATAAAAATTCCCATTCGTTTATTGTGCAATATAGGTCAGCGGTATTTTGACCAAAAAACAGGAGCCTTCGCCCTCCGTGCTGGTCACCGTGATGGAGCCTCTGTGCATCAGCACAGCGCTCTTTGTAATGGCAAGTCCAAGTCCGGTCCCCCCAATTTCACGGGAATGAGATTTGTCCACCCGGTAAAAACGCTCATAAATGTGCGCCAGAGACTCCTCTGGAATCCCCAGACCGGAATCGCTGACCTCGAAAGTGAAGAACTGATGATCTGCGTCCACCACAACCTTCACCCAGCCATGCTCCTTGTTATATTTGATGGCATTTTCCACCAGGTTCGTCATAATGAGCGTCATCTTGACCTCATCCACCTCCGCAACCACCGGGCGCACACTCTCAAAGACTACCTCCACATCCTTCTTGCGCGCTATGGGGCGAAGCCGCTTTAAGATCAGCTCCGTCAGCTCGTTGATATCCAGGGATACGATATTCATATCCTGCACCTTTTTATCCATCTTTACAAGCGTCAGCAGATCCGTGATAATCTGATTTTCCCTGTCGATCTCTGAAACAATATCTCCCATAAACTCCCGGTACAGCTCTGCCGGGGCATTCTCCTGTACAAGCAGGGAGTCCGCCAATACCTTTATGGAGGTCATGGGCGTTTTCAGCTCATGGGACACGTTTGCCACAAATTCCTGTCTGGAGTCGTCCAGCGCCTTCATGCGCTTTAGCAGCTGATTGAAAGCGTCTACAATGTGGGCAGTCTCCACGTAATCGGATACGGAAATGCTTTCATCACTGAAGCCCTCCTTCACCTCATTGATAGCCTCCGTGACCCTGTTAAAAGGTCTGGTAAGCACTGCAGAAAGTATGATGGCAAGGGCCACAATGCCCATAATCATAAGGGCTTCCAGTATCACAGCCTTTCGGTTTAATGTGTCCATGGTAGAGGAGATACTCTCGCTGGAAATACTGGTAAGCATAACTCCCTTCACTGCAGTGGATCCGCTTTTTTCCTGCTCCGCCGTGGAATCTACGATAGGTGTGGTAAGCTCAATATAGCCATTTTCGCTGTCATAGTGGGACGTGGTTTCTCCCTGAAAGCATTTGATTACCTCCTCGGAGATAATGGTCTTGCCTTCGCTGATCCCGTAGGTATCCTTTATGATTTCAAAATTGCCGTTGATAATCATGACCCGGCCCTCATACAGGTTGGAAAGCATCTCCAGCTCCGCATTGATCACTTCTCTGGAAGTGCGGTAGCTTTGATCCTCCGACCGATAGTTGGTAAGATAGTTATTGCTCACCAGATGGTTTGCCACGATCATCAGCTGGTTCTGGACAGTGGAAATGCGATTTTCCACCGCCCGCTCTTCGTAATTCTCCACAATCCCGTACCGCATCAAAACGCTGGGCACAATGCCCACCGCCAGAATAATCACAAAGATCCGGGCTTTCAAGCTCTTAAGCAGCAAAAGCTCCTTAAGCTTCTTTAAAAATTTACCGTTCATCTCCACCTTATGCATTCAAAAAATAATAGCCTACCCCCCACTTGGTGTGCACGTACTTAGGCTCGCTGGGGTTTTCTTCTATTTTTTCCCGGAGTCTTCTGATATGTACGTCCACCGTACGAACATCTCCGGGATAATCCGCTCCCCACACCAGCTTTAACAGACTTTCCCTGCTGTAGACCTTGTTTGGATTGAGCATAAGAAGCTCCAGCACCTCAAATTCCTTGGCGGTAAGGCCGATCTCCTTTCCCGCGATATAAGCTCTTCTGCCCTCGCAGTCAAGGCGCAGATCTCCGCTTTCCACGATTTTTGCCGCTTCCCCCGCCGCTTTTTTAGGCTCCACCCGGCGCATGATGGCCTTAATGCGCGCCTTCACCTCCAGAATGTTAAAGGGCTTGGTAATGTAGTCGTCCGCACCGTATTCCAGTCCAAGAATCTTATCCATGTCATCGCCCTTTGCCGTCAGCATAATAATGGGCACATTGGAAAATTCCCGAATCTGCTGGCAGACCTCAAAGCCGGTAAGCTTTGGCAGCATTACGTCCAGCAGAATGATATCGTATTGATTGTTTCTGGCATACTCCAGCGCTTCCTCGCCGTCGTAGGCACAGTCCACCTGCATGTCGTCCTGCTCCAGGCTGAAACGTATCCCTTTTACGATCAGTTTTTCGTCATCTACAACCAACGCTCTCTTAACCGCCATATTAGCCAATCCTTTCCCACACTAATCCGTTGTTATTTTATCCTTCAGCTTTTCAAATGCACTTTCCTTGATGCCGGATACCTTCATGATATCCTCGATGCGCTCAAAGCCGCCGTTCTTTTCCCTATAGGCTATGATATCCCCGGCCCTGGCAGAACCGATGCCCGGCAGCGTGCACAGCTCCTGTGCGTCTGCGGTGTTAATATTCACCAGCCCTTTTTTCAGAGCTTCCGTCTCATCCGCAAGCTCTGCAGCCTCCTGCACAGTGGGAAAATACAGCTTCTCTCCATCCTCCACAGGAGCCGCCAGATTCACATAATTCTGATCAGCCTCCTCCAGAAAGCCTCCCGCCGCAAGCAGCGCATCCTCCGCCCGGCTTCCGGCCTTTAAAGCCACCACTCCCGGCTCCTTCACCGCTCCGCAGACATGAACATAAAGAAAGCTCTCCTGACCATCTATGTCTTCGCACTCCGCGAAGGCTTCTATGGTCTCTTCTTTGGCCTGATTGTCCTCACCGGCCGTCTCCTCCTCAGAGACAATAGTCAGCACATCATCTCCTGTGCATCCACTCAAAAAAGCGCACAGCAATATCCCCATCACAGCCGTCCGCATTTTCTTGTAACAATTTCTCACCATAGTCCTCCTCCTTTCCGGTATCTTCCGAAAAATCAAAGGATTGCCTCTCTATGCTGATTGTATTTATTGTAAAGGAATTGCCCCCAATTTACAAGTGAGATTTTCATTTCCATTTAAAAATAATAATGCCTGCGATGGCAATTCCCATTCCCAAAGCCTTTCTCCATTCCCAGGGCTGTTTTTCTGTGCCAAAAAGCCCGAAAAGCTCTATCAAATATGCCACTGCCAGCTGGGCCGTCACAATGAGCATCACCGCTTTTGCAGGCCCCAGTGCATCCATGCTCTTGATCACCGTATAGGTGATAAAGGCTCCGATGGCGCCCCCAAGCAGCATATACTTGGGCTGCACCTGCCACACATTCAAAAGAGAGCTTCTGTCTGTGCAGAGCCAGGCTCCCAGACAGACCAAAAGCGCAGTAAACTGCACAAAGGCGCTGGCGCTCCAAATGCTGGAGGCCTTTGTAACCTGTGTGTTAAACACTCCCTGAATACTCATAAGCGCCCCGGAAATCAGGGCAATCAAAAAACCAATCATGGAAAAAACCGCCTTTCTTTCAGATACCCATAGCGTTTCCCATGATTGGTAATTTATACATAAAAACCGCATTCCATCAGCCCGCGCTCATCTGAGAGGTAATCTGATCCGCCAGCTGCTGCACCAGCGCCGCCACATCCTCTCCATTCCACACCTTTGAAAACAAAATCTCAAGCTGCATCCAGAAATTTCCTGTCTCCATCATTTTAGGCAGAGGCATGCTTTCCGCATACTCCTCCATAAAAGCCTGGAGATCTGTATTGTCCTCATTCACCGTCAGATTGGCTGACACCTTTCCGGTTCTCTCATACAGCTCATTGGCGTACTCATCCACCAGATAGGCAGCAAAGCGGTTGGCCAGCTCCTTATGCTGGGAGTACCCGTTTATGGCCACTACATTGGTCACGGAAAGAGAACGGCTTTTCAGCTCACCGCTTACATCGGGCATGGGCACAATTCCATATTCAAAGCCAAGGCTTCCCTCTGCCCTTGCTTCCTCCAGCCTTTCTGCCACATCTGTGGTACCTATGGTAAATACCGTTTTCCCATCGATAAAATCCTGTATCACGGAATCATAGGTTACCGTGTCCGATTCGATGTAAAAGAACTGGTTTAACGCTTTGTATACCTCAAGGCAGGATATGGCCTCCTCGTTGTTGATATTGATGTTGCCCGCATCGTCCCCGGTCTCTCCCCCTACGATCATATAATTCCCCACGATCCAGTAGTTGTAAAAGATATCGGACACGTCCCATTTCATAATGCCTTCCACACCCTCTGGAACGTCAAAGGTATCCGCAATGCTCAAAATTTCATCCACCGTCTGGGGAATGCCCGCCTCCAGATATTCCTGGGTTTTCTGGGCCAAAACCGTCTGGTCCAAAGCCTCCACAGCCTCCTGGGAAATCTCCTGGGCGCCTTCCCCGGCATCCACATCCGCTCCCGTCAGCTCCCGCTTTGCCTGCTGCAGCGCCCATTGTTCCAGATAATCCATGTTTATCACAAGAGCGCTGGTCTCATAGAAAAAGGGGTAAGCTACCGTCTTACCCTGATAGGAAACCGCCGCCAGCGCTGATGGGGGAAAATAAGATTCATTACAGATATTCTGCTCATCCTCCACCGGTACGGCCAGTCCCGCAAGATAAGCCTTTTCCAGCGCGTCATGGCTGATCACATAGACGTCGGGAATCTGCCTGGAATACAGGGACGCCTCGTTCACTGCCTCTAAATATTCGCTGTCCGAGGTCAGCATGGGAATCACCCGCACTCCCTCTTTTTCCCCGAAGGAAACTGCCGCGCTGTTGATAAAGCTGGTCATGGAGTCATCCGTATACCAAAAGTATAAAGTCTCTTTATTGCCAAACCAAGATAAGCGGCCGCCCTCCGCCGACGCGCCGCTCATTTCCAGGGTACTTCCATAGATCACCCCGGCCGCCATGGCAATCACGGCAGCCGAGGCAGCCAATCTCTTTTTTAAACTCATATGCTGCTCCGAATACAATCCTCTAAAATCGACGTCATCTCATCCACATGCTCTCTGGTGATTACAAGAGGAGGGACAAAGCGAATAATATCTGCACCTGCATTGATTAAAATCAGTCCCATCTCAAGGGCCTTGTTGATCACACCATTTACAGGCCTGTCAAACACAAGCCCCTGCATCAGTCCCGCGCCTCTTCTCTCCAGAATACAGTCATACCGGCCAGCCAGCTCATCCAGCCGCTCCTCCAGATAAGGCGCAATCTCTCTTACATGTTCTATTATATGGTCCTTTTCAAATAAATCAAGCACTTTTTCCACTGCGGCCGCTGCCAGGGGATTCCCCCCGTAGGTGGTTCCGTGGTCTCCTGCCGCCAGGGAATGGGCCGCCGTCTTTTCCGTCATCAGAAAGGCTCCCACCGGAACGCCGCAGCCAAGGGCCTTTGCAGTGGTCATAATATCCGGCTTTACCCCAAAACGCTGCCAGGCATACATATAGCCTGTTCTTCCCATACCGCACTGTATCTCGTCAAACATCAGGAGAATATCCCTCTCATCGCACAGCTGGCGCAGCTTTTTCAAAAAGTCTTCCCCGGCCGGGAAAAGACCTCCCTCCCCCTGGACGGGCTCTAAAAGAATGGCACAGGTTTTCTCTGTCACCTGGGAAAGCACGCTCTCAAAATCATTCAGCCTGGCAAATTTGATATGTCCTATCATAGGCTCAAAGGGCTCTCTGTATTTAGGATTGCCAGTCACGGACAAGGCTCCCATGGTTCTGCCGTGAAAGGAATGCTCCATGGCTATGATTTCATGATCCTGGCATCCGTCCTTTAAATACGCATATTTTCTGGCAGCCTTGATGGCGCCCTCCACCGCCTCCGCGCCGGAGTTGGTAAAGAAAACCCTGTCCATGCCGGAAACCTTTTTCAGCTTTCTGGCAGCCTCTATGGCCGGCACATTGTAATAATAGTTGGAGGTATGAATCACCTTGTCAATCTGTCCCTTCAGGGCATCGTTGTACTCCTTATTTCCATATCCCAGGGCAAACACAGCAATGCCGGACACAAAATCCAGATATTTTTTCCCTTCTATGTCATAGAGATAAACGCCCTCTCCCCGATCCAGCACAATCTGATAGCGATTATAGGTGTGAAGCAGGTCCCGCTCTGCCTCTTCAATATATTCCCGATTGTTCATTCTCCCATTTCCTTTCCCGTTACTGTCTATTCGCCCTGCTCTTCATCCGCTATGATAGCCGTCCCCACGCCTTCCTTGGTAAAGATTTCCAAAAGCAGACAGTGAGGAATCCTGCCGTCCAGAATGTGTACCCTGTTTACCCCGTTTCTCACAGCCGCGATACAGTTGTTCAGCTTAGGCAGCATGCCGCCGCCGATAAGCCCGCCCCCTGTAAGCTCTTGTGCCTGGGAGGCCGACAGACGGGAAATAAAGCTGGACTTGTCATTGATATCCCGGTACAGTCCCTCGATGTCCGTCAAAAACGCCAGCTTCTCCGCATGAACCGCCGTCGCAATGGCACAGGCAGCATCGTCCGCATTGATATTATAGGTCTGAAAATGCTCATCCAGTCCAATGGGAGCCACAATGGGAAGAAAATCCTTCTCCAAAAGGTCATAGAGCACCTTGGGGTTCACCGTCTGAATCTCCCCCACAAAGCCGATATCCTGCCCGTCGGAATATTTCTTTTCCACGTTCAGGAGGCCTCCGTCCTTTCCGCTGATGCCCACTGCCTTCACTCCCAGCTCCTGCACCATAGTCACAAGCTGCTTGTTTACCTTTCCCAGCACCATCTCGGCAATCTCCATAGTCTCCTCATCGGTAACCCGCAGACCGTTTATAAATTTTGCCTCCTTGCCGACCTTTCCCACCCAGCGGCTGATCTCCTTGCCGCCCCCGTGGACAATGATGGGCTTAAAGCCCACCAGCTTAAGCAGTGTCACATCCTTTATGACATTTTTCTGCAGCGCTTCATTGCTCATGGCGCTGCCGCCATACTTTACCACAATAATCTTTCGATTGAATTTCTGTATGTAAGGGAGCGCTTCGATCAAAACCTCAGCCTTTCGCAGAACCTGCTCCATATCCTTTTCCATAGTCCCGTCCGCATCCTTTCCTTTATTCATCAAGAACGGTAATCCGCATTGATTCTCACATAGTCATAGCTCAGATCGCAGCCCCAGGCTGTGGCCTCCTCATTTCCCATGTGCATATCCACCAGCACACAGACCTCCTTCTGCGACAAAAGCTGTGAGGCCTCCTCCTCACTGTAATCGCAGGCGTTTCCGTTTCCGAAAATATGAATCTTTCCGTTTTTCCCCTGAAAATACAAATCCACATTGTCGGGATCAAAGTCTGCACCGGAATAGCCAAGAGCACACAAAATGCGTCCCCAGTTTGCGTCGTGTCCGAAGATGGCCGCCTTGGTCAGAGAGGAGCAGATCACCGACTTTGCAAGCACCCGGGCGTCCTCCTTTGTGGCCGCTCCCACCACCTTCGTTTCAAACAAGGCGGTGGCGCCCTCCCCATCCCCGGCTATCATCCGGGCAAGGCGGGTAGTCAGAAAGGCAAGGGCCTGGCAAAAGGCGTCAAAATCAGCTCCCTCTGTTGTGATCTCAGGGTTCCCCGCCATGCCGTTTGCCAGCACCAGAAAGGTATCGTTGGTGGAGGTGTCTCCGTCCACAGATATCATGTTAAAGGAATCCTTCACATCAGCGCTTACCGCCTTTTTCAGCATATCCTTTGAAATGTTGGCATCCGTAGTAATAAAGCAGAGCATGGTGCACATATTGGGATGAATCATTCCGGAGCCCTTGCACATGCCCCCAAGGGTCACTGTTTTTCCCCCGATGGTTGTCTCAACGGCGATCTGCTTAGGCACGGTGTCCGTGGTCATAATGGCCTGGGCCGCGTCAAGTCCTGCCTGCAGCGTGCCGCTTTTGGCAGCTGCCGCCTTCTCTATGCCCTCATGGATTCTGTCCATGGGAATCTGCCTTCCGATTTCTCCCGTGGAAGCCACCAAAACTGCGCTCTGCGGGATTCCCAACAGTTCTCCGGCCCACCGGGCCTCCTCCCTGCAGCACTCCATCCCCTGTTTTCCGGTACAGGCGTTTGCTATCCCAGAGTTTATCACCACTGCCTGCACATAGGGGGAAGCTTCCACTACTTCCTTATCCCAAAGCACCGGCGCAGCCTTCACCACATTTGTGGTAAAGGTGCCTGCCGCCCTGCAGGGCGCCTCGCTCATAATCAACGCCACATCTTTCCTGCCCTTATATTTCACCTCTGCTTCCGCTCCTGCGGCCTCAAAGCCCTTTGCCGCAGTCACGCCGCCTTCTATCTGCTTCATCTCCATACCTCCTGTCCATGCTCGCGACCTTCTCAACGGTTGAATGCCGTAATATTTTCTTCATTGAGGGTAAAATCATAATAATTCAAATCCTGTCTCTTTGTCCAGCCGATGCAGTTCCAAAATGCGTTTCCTACATCATTTTTCGTAAAGGCTATGAGACTCACCTTATTGATATTTTCAGCCTTCAGCGCATTCATACAGTAGACCACCATGGCCTTGCCGATGCCGTGCCTCCTGTAATCCTCCCTGACGCATACATGATACAGACAGCCCCGTCTTCCGTCATGGCCGCACAGAATCCCTCCCACCACCTCTTCATCCGGTGAGAGAGCCACCACGCTGGTGCCCGGATTGCGGGCAAGAAAGCGCGCCACGCCCTCTCTGGAATCGTCAATGCTTCGAATGCCGAAGCCCTTTATGGTCATCCAAAGGGCCCTCAGTCCATCGTAATCCTCTATTTTCATTGTTCTTATGACAAACTGATCCTTTTCCATCCTAAAATCCTTTCCCGAAAAACTGTCCGCTACAGCTCCACTGTCCAATAATCATGCTTTACCCGGGGCAGAAATTTTTCTCAGGGGAAGCAGGGAATCAGATCCAGTCCTTCTTCCTCCGGCAGTCCAAAGAGCAGATTCATGTTCTGCACCGCCTGCCCCGCCGCGCCCTTTACCAGATTATCCAGAGCACCCATCATCACAATGCGCCCTGTACGCTCATCGATCACAAAGCCGATATCCACATAGTTGCTGCCCTCCACCCACTTGGTTTCCGGGCAGACTCCCTTCTCCAGCATGCGGATGAACCGTTCCCCTCCGTAATACTTGTCATAGACCGCTTTGATCTCCTCATAGGAGGGAAGCGTTCCATCCTCTTTTCTCTTAAGAGAAGCGTACTCCGTGACCAGAATCCCCCTGTTCATAGGCACCAGATGGGGCGTGAAATTAATGGTCACCTGGCCGCCGGAGGCGTATCCAAGCTGCTCCTCTATCTCCGGCGTATGTCTGTGGCTTGCCACTCCGTAAGCCTTCATATTTTCATTGACCTCGCAGAACAGGTTCTGCACCTTGGCTCCCCGTCCCGCTCCAGAGGTTCCCGATTTTGCATCCACGATCAAGGTGTCCGCATCAATCAGCCCCTCCTTCACCAGCGGATACGCCGTGAGAATGGAGCAGGTGGTGTAGCAGCCGGGATTCGCCACCAACCTTGTATCTGCCGTAATCTGACTGCGGTTCAGCTCGCAGAGCCCATAAACCGCCTCCTTTATAAACTGAGGGGACTTGTGCTCTATTCCATACCATTTCTCATAGACAGCCACATCCTTGATGCGGTAGTCTGCGGACAAGTCCACAATTTTTACCTTGGAGAGAATCTCCTCTGTCAAAATTCCTGCCAAAAATCCCTGAGGGGTTGCAGTGAAGATCACATCCACCTGCCCGGCAAGAAGAGAAAGATTATCATCCCTGCAGACATCCTCCACAATCTGAAACAGATTCTGGTACACCTGGCTGTACCTTTTGTCTATGTAGCTTTTAGAACCATACCAGACAATTTCCACATCCTTGTGGTTTTTTAAAATTCTCACCAGCTCCCCGCCTGCGTAGCCGGTTGCGCCGATAATACCCGCTTTTATCATAGCTTCCGCTCCCTGAAAAATCCTTTGGTTTCAACATCATCTTTTGTAATCATACCACTTTTTGCATAAATGTCCACTACTTTTTTATTTTTATGCAAAAATAATTAAATATATGTATGTTTATTCAATCCCATCCATATCCTTCATGTCCGTCAGGCTTTTGGCGGACGGGCCTTCAACGCCATTTTCAGCACCGGATACAGGGTCTGGGCCATACGCATAAATCCCAAAGCATTGGGGTGGGTTCCATCCACAGTGCACTCACTGCGTCCCTCGGACCCGAAGTAAGTTCCCCCATCCACAAACCATACCAGCTCATCCCCCGCCTTTCTGGCATTTTCATAGGTCCGGTGGATGATATCCCTTCTCTCTTTGGCCTCCAAGGGTTCCTTATCCACATCGGGCCTGGTAAGCATCACCACCGGAAGATCCGGCCTGCTTTCCCGGATGATACGGAAGAAAGGCTCATGGGTCCTTGCAAGCCACGCCGCATCCGGCGCGTTGTGATCATAATCATAGACAAACAGGCTCATGGGGGAGATTCCCGCAATATATCTGGCCATTTCCTCTTCTCCCCTTGCACTGCCGGAAAATCCCAGATTGATATAGTCCGCATCCAGCCAGCGGCCCAAAATACTTGTGTAGGCATTGCCTGCCCTGGAGGCACAGCCTCCCTCTGTAATGGAAGATCCGTAAAACACAATGGGTTCCTGAATGGAATATTCCGGGGCTTCTTTCATCTGGGCGTTTTCCTCCACGCCTACCTCCATGGACAACAGATGATCGTTTCTGGGAAGATTTATGGTGACAAGCTCCATTTCCCCGTTTTTCTCAAAGGTTTTTTCCACGGTGATCTCTTCCATCACATGAACAGCCGGCGACAGATATCCCAAAAATACCGCGTCTTTTCCGCTCCCCAGATAAATATCCGCTCCCGCCGAGCCGGAAAGGGGAATATTGATGTCCTCCTTTGTCTGGGCAAGTGTCATCCGAATCGTCATGCGGGGAGAATCCGTACAGAAGCGCACTCTTCCTCCGCAGGCTCTTCTTCCCAGGTAATCATACTGGGGAAACTTTGCAAGAGCCTCCTCGGTCAGCTTCCAAAAGCGTCTCGTCTCTTTGTCTGCCACCGCAAGTCCGTATATTTTCAAAGGCTTTTCTGTGATATGGTAAAATTTCATTTTTCCTCTCATTCCGCCGCATAAGCGGCTTTGGATTCCTCCGTTGTGAAGCGTTCTTTTCATTTTATCACACATACAAAGAAAATACCATAGTGCGCATAATTATTCATTGCTTTTCCCGGCCGGATGTTGTATAGTGTTTTCAGGTTAAAAATGATACATATTTTAAACGGAGGCATTGTCTTATGAAAGAAAAAGTAGTTCTGGCTTATTCCGGCGGTCTGGACACCACCGCCATCATTCCCTGGTTAAAGGAAAATTTCGACTATGAGGTAATCTGCGTGTGCGTTGACTGCGGGCAGGCGGAGGAGCTTGACGGTCTTGAGGAGCGTGCAATATCCTGCGGCGCGTCCAAGCTCTACATTGAAAATGTAATCGACGAATTCTGCGATGAATACATCGTTCCCTGTGTACAGGCAGATGCAGTTTACGAAAACAAATACCTGCTGGGCACCTCCATGGCAAGACCCCTGATCGCAAAGAAGCTGGTGGAAATTGCCCGCAAGGAAGGGGCTGCCGCCATCTGCCACGGCGCCACCGGAAAGGGGAACGACCAGATCCGCTTTGAGCTTGGCATCAAGGCTCTGGCTCCCGATTTAAAGATTATCGCCGCCTGGAGAAACGACAAGTGGACTATGGATTCCAGGGAATCCGAAATCGCCTACTGTGAGGCTCACGGCATTCACCTTCCCTTCTCCGCAGACTCCTCCTACAGCCGCGACCGGAATATCTGGCATATCAGCCATGAGGGACTGGAGCTTGAGGACCCTGCCAACGAGCCGGATTATGATCACCTGCTGGTGCTTGGCACAACGCCCCAAAAGGCTCCTGATGAGGCGGAGTATGTTACCATGACCTTTGAAAAAGGCGTCCCCACCTCGGTAAACGGCAGGCAGATGAAGGTTTCCGACATTATCCATACCTTAAACGAGCTGGGCGGCAAACACGGAATCGGCATCGTGGACATTGTGGAAAACCGTGTGGTTGGCATGAAATCCCGCGGCGTTTATGAGACTCCCGGCGGCACCATCCTTATGGAGGCTCACAGGCAGCTGGAGGAGCTGATTCTGGACCGGGACACCTTCGCAGTGAAAAAGGAAATGGGCAGCCGCTTTGCAAGCCTGGTTTACGAAGGAAAGTGGTTTACGCCTCTGCGTGAGGCCGAGCAGGCATTTATCGAAAAGACCCAGGAGTACGTCACCGGAGAAGTAAAATTCAAGCTTTATAAGGGCAATATCATCAAGGCTGGAACCACCTCCCCCTACTCTCTCTACAATGAGAGCATTGCCTCCTTTAAGACCGGCGATCTGTACGACCACCATGACGCCGAGGGCTTTATCAATCTGTTTGGCCTCTCCTGCAAGGTACGGGCGATGAAAATGCAGCAGGCCAAAAAGGAACAGTAATCCCATGAAAGCACTGCATATGATCGCAGCGGCCTATCTTATTCTCATCAATCTTGCAGGCTACATAAAGATGGGCATGGACAAAAAAAGAGCCATCCGGGGTGCCTTTCGCATCTCGGAGGCTTCTCTTTTTTTCACCGCTCTTTTGGGAGGCAGCCTTGGCTGTATTCTGGGAATGTATCATTTCCGCCACAAGACAAAGCACTGGTATTTCAAGTACGGCATGCCCGCCATTTTCTTTGTACAGGCTGCCGCTTTCCTGCTTTTCTATTGAAAGGTTTTATGGTAAAATAGTCCTAACATAAAAGATGGAAGGGCGGTGTTTATTTTGCATATTGCTATTTGTGACGACAACATTGCGGACCGCAAGCAGCTGGAGCGTCTGCTGAAAAGGGAATCTGACAAAAGAGCTGCTGTCTCCGGGATTCTCTATACCGATTCTTTTGGAAATGCAGAGGCTCTTTTAGCCAATCCCATGCAGTACGACGCTTTTTACATTGACGTGTGCCAGACGGAAGGGGTGAGCGGTTCCGATATTGTGTCAGCTCTCACTGCCAAGGGGGTCAATGCACCTATTGTCATGTGCTGCTCCCATATCAACTACAGGGAGTATACGCTTCCCTCCAACGTGATTTTTCTGGACAAGCCCATAAAGGTAGCAGAGCTTTCCGCCAGCATTGACCATGCCCAGCAGATTCTGGAGGCGGCCGAACCCCTCATTGAGCTTCGTGAGGACAAAAATACCTTCTATGTGCGGGAGCCTGATATCCTCTATGCAGTAGAGGAAGGCCGTTTGGTGTCCGTAACCCTCAAAGACGGCAGAACCGTCTGTGTCAACACCACTGCCGTCAACCTGTTCTCCCAGATAGAAAGCTTTCCTTCCTTTTTGTCCCCTTCCTTAAAGACGATTATCAACTGCCGCTACATTGAAAAGCTTGGATTTTTCAAGGCTGTCATGATAGACGGCAAGGTGTTCCGCATTCACAGAGACTGCATGGAGTATGCCAAAAGCGCCTTTGCCCAGTATCACGGCAGGTAAAAAAATCCTTACGGAATATCCTCTTTGGGGGGATACCCTTTGATCCGCTCCCACAGGGCAATATCATACTGCTCCTCCGGTCCTCTTGCTTTTTCCTTTAAAAGAGAGGCATAGATCAGGTCTAAAATTACCAGCGTGGGAAATTGAGGGGAAATCACATTTCCGTATTGAAGATTCTTTTTCACAGCCACCAAAACCGTTTCGTCAAAAAGTCCTTGTCCCGCTGCGCCGGAAGAGGTGATAAAGACTGTTTTTGCACCCTTTGCGGCGGCATGCTCCATAGCCTGTACCACCTCTTTTGTGGCACCGCTTAAGCTGATGCCTATAATAAGACAGTCCTCGGAAACTCTGGCCCCATTTATCATAAGCTGATGGGATTCCGTCACAGCCTCCACATCCATCCCAACGCGCATCAGCCGCAGCTTAAATTCCTGGGCCGCCAGACCAGAGCTGCCAAACCCATACAGAAATATTCTCTTTTTTTCCGCTATCAGAGAAGCCACACGCTTAATCTGATCCTCCCGTATCAGGCTGTAGCTTTTGTGCAGAATTTCCCGATAGGCGTCTAATACCGCCATAGTCTCAGGCTCCGCCCCTGTCTCCCGGGCCACGGCAGGCTGATAACTGTAAATGAATTCCCGATAGCCCCGATAGCCCAGCTTCTTAGCGAAGCGGGAAAGCGAAGCCTCTGACACATGCAGCTTCTGGGCAATAGTCCGGGAAGAAAAATCCATTTTTTCCTTATTCTTAATAAAAAAATCTGCAATCAGCCGTTCCACACCGGTAAGCTTTTCATAATCCGCTTCTATCTTGGGAACAATGCTTGCGGTATACGCTTCCATCCCCTTCCCCCTTTCTGTTTTTGTCCGCTGCTTTCATTCTATCGCTCCGCCCACCAAAATGCAAACTATTTCAAAAACAATCTCTCCTTGGAAAGTACTTTCAATTATTTTATTTTTTTTGCCTCCAAATAGGGATTTTTCGAATCTTCTTCCTATTTCCAGCCTTCTTATGGTATTTTTGTCTCTTCTGCTGTAAAATCAAGACAGATAGAACAATGCACAGGAGGATGCACTATGAGAATTTATCAGGCAAAGGACTACAATGAAATGAGCCGGAAAGCCGCCAATATCATTTCGGCTCAGGTAATCATGAAGCCGGATGCTGTTCTTGGGCTGGCTACCGGCTCTTCACCTTTGGGAACCTACAGGCAGTTGATTGATTGGTACCGGAAGGGAGATTTGGACTTTTCGGAAGTTCACACCGTAAATCTGGATGAATACAAGGGGCTTTCCCCATCCAATCCCCAGAGCTATTACTATTTCATGCAGGAAAATCTGCTTGGCCACATCAATGTAAAGCCTGAAAACACCAATATTCCCAACGGTCTTGAGACGGATGAGGCCCTGGAATGCAGCCGCTACAACGACATCATCAAAAAGCTTGGCGGCATCGACATACAGCTTCTTGGCATCGGCAATAACGCCCACATCGGGTTCAATGAGCCGGGAGACGCCTTTGAAAAGGGGACCCACTGTGTGCGCCTGACGGAGAATACCATTCAGGCCAATTCCCGTTTCTTTTCCTCCATGGATGAGGTTCCCAGGTATGCTTATTCCATGGGAATTCAAAATATCATGGAGGCCAGGTGCATCCTTTTAATCGCCTCCGGCGCCGCAAAGGCCCAGGCACTGTACAACGCTTTGTTCGGCCCCATCACGCCGGCCGTCCCCGCCTCCATTCTGCAGCTTCACCCCAATGTGTTTGTGGTGGCTGATACGGATGCACTTTCACTGATCAAAGAAAAAGGACTGCTCTAAAAGGAGGGATTTGACTTGATTCTGAAAAATGGTTTGGTTTTTGGAGAGAAGGATTTCTCCAGACGAGATGTTTACATAAACAGCGCACACCAGATTGTTCCTGAGCCGGAGGGCGGGGACGAAGCAGTGATTGACGCAGAAGGACTCTATGTGCTGCCGGGCCTTTTGGATGTTCACATTCACGGAGCCGTGGGATGTGATTTCTGTGACGGAAATGGGGAGAGCCTCTCCCAGATTGCCGCTTATCTGCATGCAAGCGGCGTCACCTCTTTTTGTCCCACCTCCATGACGCTGCCCGAGGAACGGCTTTCCGAAATCTTCAAAAGCATTTCAGAGGTGAAGGAGGACGGACAGCATTCCCATATTGCCGGTATTCATATGGAAGGTCCTTTCTTGTCCTCTGCCAAAAAGGGCGCTCAGAAGGAATCTTATCTGCGGAATCCGGACGTTGCCATGTTCCGCCGCCTGAATGAGGCTGCAGGCGGCAGAATCAGGCTGGTAACCATTGCCCCGGAGCTTCCCGGAGCGGATGAATTTATCACAGAGCTGAAGGATCAGGCAGCCATATCTCTGGGGCACTCCACGGCCTCCTACGACACTGCCGCAAGAGCCTTTCAAAAGGGAGCCTGCCACGCCACCCATCTTTTTAACGCCATGCCGCCTTTCCTTCACAGAGAGCCGGGCATCATAGGAGCCGCTGCAGACAACGAAAATGTGATGGTGGAGATTATCTGCGACGGCATCCACCTTCATCCCAGCGTAATCCGCAGCGTTTTCCGCCTGTTCGGAGACGACAGAGTCATTCTCATCAGCGACGCCATGCGCGCCACGGGAATGGCGGACGGCGAATATGAGCTGGGCGGGCAGCCCGTGATCAAAAAGGGCCGACGGGCAGCTTTGGCCGACGGCACCATCGCCGGATCGGCAACCAATCTTTATGACTGTATGCGCAATGCGGTAAGCTTCGGCGTGCCCTTATTTTCCGCCGTAAAAGCCGCTACCCGCAATCCTGCAAAAAGCATTGGCGCGCAAGACTCCATTGGTTCTCTGGCCCCTGGTGCAAGGGCGGACATTGTGCTGGCCGACAAGGAGCTGAATCTGGTCCGGGTGATCTGACGCCAAAGAGTTTCACCGCCCTGTCTTGGGGCAAAAAAGGAGGATATGGAGCGCGGTGGAATGCTCCCTGTCCTCCTTTGCTGTTATATGCTTTGCCGTTAATACTTTTCTGAAAATCCCCTTCCTCAGACGGTTACGATCACGCCGCCGTCATTGGCATACATGCTGCTGACCCCTCTGGTGTCCATGATCACCGTTCTCTGAAAGGCCGCCTTTTCCATAATCATATCCCGTACAAACTCCGCACGTTTCAGGGCGTTACAATGGGAAATCATCAGAATCCTGTTCTTTGCATCCGGAGCCTCGCTCACCACCATGTCCGCCATCTTCCCGAGGGCTTTCTTGATGCCGATGCTCTGTCCTCTCTGTACAATCACACCCTTGTCTCCCGCCATCACAGGCTTTATGCTTAAGGTGGAGGCCACAAGGGCCTTTACGCTGGAAAGCCTCCCGTTTTTCCGCAGCGTCTCCAGATTATCCAGTACAAAATAGGTGTGCACATTACTGCGAAATACCTCTATCTGTCTTACAATTTCTTCAAAGGGAAGACCCTTTTCTTCCAGCTCCATAAGTTTTAAGGCTATCTGGGTTTCCCCACAGCTTGCGCTCTCGGAATCAATCACATGAATCTGCTTATCCCCATACTTCTCGTGGTAAAGATTCTTTCCCAGCACAGCGCTGTTATAGCTGCCGCTTAAATGAGAGGACAGCGTCACCGCATAAATATGATCCGCTTCCACATGATAGGCCTCTCTAAAACGCTCAGGGGAAGGACAGGAGGACTTAGGGCATTTGGGATACTCTGCCACCTTTTTTAAAAATTCCGCCTGGTCAAAGCTCTCATCATCTAAAATCTGATAATCCCCAACCTCAAGCCCCAGAGGAATTACCTCCAGCCTTTTATCCCCCCATAATTCTTTTGGAAGCTCACAGCAGCTGTCTACGATAATCTTATAACTCATGATACGGTCTCCTGTTTTACCATTTTATTTTTTTGACCATTTTACATGGTTTTCATTACCACTTATGATAACACAAGAGCCTTAAAACGTAAAGGCAAAAACGCCTATTTTCACATAAAAAAAAATATGATACAATACCACTCGGCACAATTACACCAAATCCATAAAGGAGATAACCCATGCTTGCATTACAGATTTCTTCCATGAAGCTTTTTATGAACCAGCTTCTGGCAACGGATGCTTTTGATTTATTTTTGCTGCAGGAGGCCGTTATCACCACTGCAAATACTTACACCATAGACGGCCGTATGAACCGAGACTTTTTTTCCAAAGAGGAATTGGAAAACGGCAGCTGTCCCTATGAGTTTCAGCCCTGGAGCGAAATCAGGGGACTGTGCTTTCACCTGATAAAAGGAAAACACACTCCCCTGTTTTTTAAATTTATTCTGCAATTAAATCCACAGAAGGCCGCAGCGCTTTTGAAAGACCATGCCGACGCGGATTTTTCCGCCATAAAGTCTCTTGTCTTAAGCATCCGGTATGATGGCAGCAAAGCCATCCTGACCACGGCCACGGCCCAGCACACCTTCGTGCTTTCCAGGGAAGCCGATCTGATCTGGGATAAGGCTCTCTGCGCTTACCTTGCCTACAGAGAAATTCCCTTCGAGATATTATAGCTTTCTTCTAAGAGGCGTCCTGGGCCTTTAAAATATCACTGTAATAATTGGTTTGGAGCACATAGGCGCTGAACTGGTATCTGTCCTTTACCTCCTGTTCGATCTGCTCCAGATAGGATTCCTGCTCTTCTTCAGGAACCTTAAAATTTCCATTCTCGTCCGTAAGCCAGATCATCTGCTTTTCCGTTTTATTGTAAATCACAGAATCTGTCACAAAGCTGCGGTCATTGAAAATCACAAGTCCCTCCTCTGGGGAAAAAATATCTCTCCCCGCATACATTCTGGAATCATAAGAAAATCCAAACAAATTGAGCAGGGTAGGCAAAAGATCCATGGGCCCGCAGGCTTTTTCCACAACGACAGGCTCCTCCTCCATCTGACTGTTCCACAGAATCAGACTGTTGCGATAAAGATCCATTCCCTGAGAAAGGGAGGTTCCCGCAAGCTCTTCATACTGCTCCTTTGTCATGCCATAGGGATAATGATCCGCGCTCAGACAGATAACGGTCTTTTCCAGCGCTCCCGCCTCTGAAAGCCTTTCCAGCAGATATTCCAGCGCCTTGTCCAGCTCAATATGGCAGGCGATGTAGGCTCTGGCATTTTCCGACATTTCCAGACCGGAAACAGCCTCCCTGTTTTTGGCCGCCATGGCATTTCCTGTAAAATTATAATTCATATGGCCGGAAACTGTCATGTAATACACATGAAACCTGGATTTGTTTATGTATTCCGGCACCGTCCCTTGCAGCATTTCCAAATCGGAAGCAGGCCAGGCGTCCGGATTCTCCATGGGAAAAATCTTATCCCCCCACTCCTCCTCAGAAAGGCTTCCCAGCCTGCAGCCCTTAAAGTCATACCCAAGATTGGGATGTGTCAGATAACGGTCATAGTAAGACAGACTGTTATTGTGATAAGCCAGGGAGTCCACCCCCTCCCTGGCAAAAAAGGCCGGGAGGGTAAAGGGCATTTCGTTGGAAGCGCTCTTTCGCATGCTGAACTGCCTGTCCGGAATCAGCCCGGTACAGTTGATGTATTCTCCGTCGCTGGTGCTGGTCTGCCAAAGGGGCACGTAATAATTTTCAAACACAAAGCCGGAATTCACAAGCCGGTACAGAGTCGGCGTCAAATCCTCTCTGACCGCATAAGGAGAAAAACCCTCCGCCGTCAGAAAAATCAGGTTATATCCCTCAAACAGTCCCGTATATTCGTTTTCCAAAGCGGGCTCTTCCGCTTCTATGTAATCTGCCAGCCACAGTTTCTCTTCGCTGTCGGAAAGCTCTCTCAGCAAAGAAAAGTCCAGCTTCATTTCATGCTTTCCAGGCTCTGTGTTTTCTAAGGCTCCCCCGTCCCCCAAATCTCCGTCCGGAGTCTGTGTTCCCTCCTGGGAAGGGGGAGCTCCCTGAGAGCCTGAGCCTTCCTGAGCGCCTGAGCTCTCCGTGGCTTCCTGGGCGTCTCCAGGCAGCGTACTTTGGGGATCTGTTTCCCTGGGCGGTATTTCCTGGGCCGGGTTTTCTCCCGGTTTTGCCGCGCCGGCCTGTGCCGCCTGGCCCTCACTTCTCTCAGGCTCCCTGGAAAATCTGGCTACAATGCCATCCCACAGCTCCTTCCCGCCGTCCGTCATGCAAATATAGGTGTCACGCTGCAGCATGGGAAGAAAGCCCAGTCCTCTGGCAACCCCGAGAGGATCATAAAAATCAGAATAACCTTCGTAATAATCCGCTTCCAGGGTCTTTCCAATTTCCATAACCGTGATCTCTCCTACGATCCCAACACAGATTACCACATTTAACCGCAAAACCTCCAGCACGCCCAAATCCGGCAGCTTTACCCTGAAATAGTGCATCAAAATGCCAAGGAGCACCCCCGGCAGTACCACAAGCGCCAGAAAGGGAAGCATCTGCCATATTCCCGCAAGGGCCTCTCTCCAGTAATTGGTCAGCGCATCCTGTCCGCCCCGGAAAATTCCCTCCCACAAAAGCGGCTGCTTAAAAATGCCAAGATAGACAATCTGTGCCCCTGCCCAAATCGTATAAAACCAGACCACGGCATAAAAAATAATCTTTTTTAAAATCCCTCTGCAAAGTCCTATCACAAGCGACCATATACCGGACCATGCTGCAATCAGCGCCACCGTATACGCCGGCATACATCCTGCCAGGCCGAATCCGCTCAGATGGTATATAATTTCCAGATACAGCAAAAATCCGGCCAGGCCGGCCGTCAATCGGATCATAGACACTACCTTCATCCTCTGTATTCTTTCTATTCTCTATTTCTTCATCTTAGGTTTAAAAATGAGACTGGCCAGATAACCAAAAATCAAAGCCGCAGAGGTGCCCACCGCTCCGGCCTTCAATCCACCTGCAAAAAGCCCCAGAAATCCCTGCTCTTCCACGGCCTCCCTTACCCCTTTCATCAAAACGTTCCCGAATCCCAAAAGAGGCACGCCGGCTCCTGCTCCGGCAAATTCCAAAAAAGGTTCATACCAGCCGAGGGCGCTTAAAACAGCTCCCGTTACCACCAAAAGCACCATGATTCTGCCGGGCATCATTTTGGTCTTTTCCATCAGAATCTGTACCAGCGCACAGATCAGGCCTCCTACACAAAAAGCATTGATATAATCCATTGCGCATACTCCTTTTTACTCTATCAGGCTCAAAACATGCCTGCTATTTGGTATTAGTTTCTGCCGCTTTCCGCTTTTTATTCGGAAAAAGCAAAAATGCCCGCGCATTTGTCCGATATCTCCCAGACGATATCCCGAAGGGATTTTCCGCTGCATTCAATGGTCATCTCCGCGTATTTTTCATAGAGAGGCGTCCTTTCCTCATACAAGTCCCGAAGAGTCTGTCCGGGAAGCAGGGTCACCCCACGGGCGTTTAAGTCGCCCAGCCGCTCCTCTACCTCCTCATAGGGAAGCTTTAAATAAACCACCAAGCCTCTTTTGGAAAGCTGTGTCATGGCCTCCTTTTCGTATACCACGCTCCCCCCTGTGGCAATTACGCTGTTTGTCACAGACAAAGAGGCATTTACATCGTTTTCTATTTTCCAAAATCCCTCTACCCCATGCTTCTCAATCAGCTCATGAAGCAGCTTTCCGTATTTTTCCTGTATCACCAGATCCGAATCTACGAATCTGTATCCCATGCGCTTTGCCAGCACTACGCCTACAGTGCTCTTGCCCGCTCCTGGCATGCCGATCAACACCACATTACTTTTTTCATTCACTCCGCTCATTTGTATTGCCCTTTCCGGTATGAAAATCGCCGCCAGACGGCGGCGATTCTGTTTAAGAAATGGCAGCGATTACTTCCACTTCACAAAGTACGTTTTTAGGCAGCGTCTTTACCGCCACACAGCTTCTTGCAGGATTTTCGGTAAAGTATTCTGCATATACCTCATTAAATGCGGCAAAGTCATTCATATCTGCCAGAAAGCAGGTAGTCTTTACAACCTGCGTATAATCCGTCCCGGCAGCCGAAAGAAGCGCTCCAATATTTTTCATTACCAGCCGTGCCTGTTCCTTAATGTCCTCTCCCTCTATCTCTCCTGTGGCAGGATTAATCGGAATCTGCCCCGACGCATATAACATATTTCCCGCTATGATGCCCTGAGAGTAGGGGCCTATGGCAGCCGGAGCCTTATCTGTTGAAATTTTCTGCAGCATACTTTTACCTCTTTCCTTCTTATTGTCTATCCTTTCCGCCTATGCCTCTTCTTCGCTTCAGGCCTCTTCCTCCGGCTCGTCAAACTCTGCCGTCACATAAAAGCCCCGGGCATTCTGCACAATATCCGCCACAACTCCCTCCCTGGTCTTTAACCGGTTTCGGAAAGGAATATTCGCCGACATGGCAAGCGACGGATCAATGGTATAATAATAATTGCTGGGAAGCACACCTTCGGTCACTGTGATCTTATCTCCCACCTTTAAAAGACCTGAGCGCTCCATCTTAAATTCCATTCTGCGCATGGTGTTCTCCTCCCTGTTCTGTAGTTCATTTTATCAAGAAACCCCATAGTTTGCAAGCCGTAATTCAAAGGCCAGAACTCCTCCCATACCGCATGGCGGCAGCCGTCCTAAGCCTGCTCCAGCACCAGTGCATGGGCAATTCCAGGCACACTTTTGCCCTCGTTAAAGCTTGTCTTGCTCAGCAGCGCCCCTGTGGGCATAAACAGCACCTTTTTCCAATTATTTTCCTCCAGCTGCTTTAAGATAAAAGCGGAGAGAGTCACTGCGCTGCAGCCGCAGCCGCTTCCTCCCGCATGGGTATCCTGGGAAGCGGGATCAAAAATTTCAATGCCGCAATCCATGTGCACCTGGGAGATATCGTATCCCTTATCCCGCATCAGATCGATCAGCACCGTCTGTCCCACGCTTCCCAAGTCTCCCGTAATGATTTTATCGTAATCTTCCGGTTGACTATTATAGTCTATAAAATGCTGTTCCAGTGTGGAAGCCGCAGCCGGAGCCATACACGCTCCCATATTCATGGAATCCTTAAGTCCGTAGTCCACAATTTTCCCAACGGTAATCCCCGTAATGACCGCTCTGGTTTTTTTGCCTCTCTCCCGCCCAAGGACAAAGGCGCCGCTTCCCGTCACGGTCCAGGAGGCCGAGAGCGGTCTCTGGTTTCCATATTCCAAGGGATAGCGGAATTCCTTTTCCGCGCTGGCAAAATGGCTGGAGGTGACGCAGATTACCTTATCCGCAAAGCCGCCCGCTATGCTCATAGCTCCCAGGGCCAGCGACTCTCCACAGGTGGAGCAGGCCCCGTAAACTCCAAAGAGCGGTATCTGATAGCTGGAGATGCCAAAGGAGGTTGCTATGGATTGACCAAGCAGGTCACCTGCAAAAATAAAGGAAATATCCTCTGGTTTTACCCCGGCCTTTCCCATAGCCATATATACTGCATCCTTCTGCAGGCTGCTTTCCGCTTCCTCCCAGGTCTTGCAGCCAAACAAATCATCCTCTCCCACCATGTCAAACAAAAGTCCAAGGGGGCCTTCCCCTTCCTTTTTGCCCACGATGCTGGCGCTGTCCCAAATATAAACCGGCGCATCAAGCCGTATGCTTGCTCTTCCCATCTTCTGATCCATGCACGATAACTCCTTCCTGTCCGCTTTGGCCGTCTCACCTGCGCCTGCGGTTTAAAGTTTTTATTATCATGCCCTTGGTGGAAGCGGTTTATTCGATCTTCTATTCCCTTTTCTATTCCGAGACCTCGCTCTGGGAGGGTGCCTGAGCTGACGTCACATAGCTGCTCACCACATAGAGGACTTGGCCATTATACTCCACCCTGGACCACCCGGAATCCTGGCTGTAGCCTGTGCGGTGGACTACTTCCCCGTTGCTTACCTGGCAGCTTACTGTACTGTCCCCTTGGGAAGTGCTGGGCTCTATCCGCAGATTCACATATTCCTTAGGCGTAATATAATCGTCACAGTCCGTAAAAATAATCACTCTGCCGTCCTGGGTGGTGATACGGTTGGGATCAGAGGGTGCCACCGGTGTTTTATAGTCCAGGTCCGTGGTCAGAAAGCTTGTCACCGCATAAACCGTCTGTCCATTGTATACAAGACGGGACCAGCCGGTGCTCTCATTGACTCCCGTCCTTTCCGCCGTCTCACCGTTTCTCAACTGTCCTGCGATATTTCCATCGTCCCCGGTATCCGGCGCCGTGCGCAGATTGGTCACGTCCTTGGCCGTCACGCTTTCAGACACCTGGGTAAAGCTCATGGCACTTCCGCCTTCCAGGCTCTCAGAACCCTGAGAGGCCTGAGCAGACTGGGACTCCTGGGGCTGCGAGGACTCCTGTGTGCCGGATGCCTCCGGGACAGATTCCTGCGTGCCTGACGGCTCCTGGGCGGATGCCTGGCTTTCCATGGTTCCACCTTCTTCGGAGGCCTCAGCCGTCTCCTCAGGAGTTGTCTCTGGCTGCGTCTCCGGCGCAGGCTCCTGTGTCTCACCCTCTGTTTCCTGGACAAGGGATTCTTCTGCAGAAGTTACCGCTTCCGAGGAATGCTCTCCGGAGGCTCCTCCCGATAGAGTTCTGCTGGTAAGAATCCACAAAGGAATACAGATTAATATGGCCAGCGCAAGCAATCCCACAAAAATAAATATCTTTTTGGAATTCAGGTGTATATTTTCCTCCAGGCCAAGCTCCTCTTCCTCTTCCCTTTCCTCATCCAGCTCCCACTGCGCATCGGGCTCCCATTCCTCATCAGGTTCCGAAGCTCTCTGCTCCATCTGTTCCTTGTCTCTTTCACCCTTCATCTGAAATAACCTCCAATTTCACAGTCTTTTCACTGCTTTTCATCTGGCTGTTCCTATGGCCTTATGCCTCATATTTTTCACTCTGGGCGCGGATCAGCTCCGCATCCTCAAAGTAATTGATGCGCATTGCGCTCTTTACCTCAGAAAGGGTCTGGGCCGCCGTCTCTCTGGCAGCGTCGCTTCCCTTTTTCAAAATCTCATATACCGCCGGAATATCCTTTTCCAGCTCTTTTCTTTTCTCCCTGATGGGCTCTAAGGTCTCCTGCATTACATTGTTCAGGAATTTTTTCACCTTCACGTCTCCCAGACCGCCCCGTTTATAATGAGCCTTCAGCTCATCCAGATCGGTATATTCCGGCAGATAACGCTCAAAATGCTCCTTTCTACAGAAGGCGTCCAAATATGTGAATACCGTATTTCCCTCCAGATGCCCCGGATCGCTTACCTGCAGATGCAGAGGATCCGTATACATACTCATAATTTTCGTGCGGACCTCATCGGCACTGTCCGCCAGATAAATACAGTTGCCCAAAGACTTGCTCATTTTGGCCTTCCCGTCAATGCCGGGCAGGCGCTGGCAGGCTTCATTTTCAGGAAGCAGAGCCGAAGGCTCCACCAGCACCGGCGCATACACCGTATTGAATTTGTGGACGATCTCCCTGGTCTGCTCAATCATGGGAAGCTGGTCTCCGCCCACGGGCACCGTGGTGGCCTTAAAGGCTGTGATGTCCGCAGCCTGACTGATGGGATAGGTGAAAAAGCCCACCGGAATACTGGCCTCAAAATTGCGCATTTGAATCTCACTTTTTACGGTTGGATTGCGCTGCAGCCTGGCCACTGTCACCAGGTCCATGTAGTAAAAGGTCAGCTCACAGAGCTCAGAAATCTGAGACTGGATCAGCAAAGTGGTTTTCTGTGGGTCTAACCCGCAGGACAAATAGTCCAGCGCAACCTCTATGATATTCTGGCGGACCTTCTCAGGATTTTCTATATTGTCGGTCAGCGCCTGAGCGTCCGCGATCATAATAAACACCTTCTTATACTCCCCTGAATTCTGCAGCTCCACACGTCTGCGCAGAGAGCCCACATAATGGCCCACATGCAGTCTTCCTGTGGGTCTGTCCCCTGTCAAAATAATCTTGTCCATACTTAAACTCCATTCCTGCGCACCAGGCGCAATGCTTTCGTAACCCTAATCATACCATTTTTTTCACCAATGGCAAATAGTAAAGGTGTATTTTTCCACAAAAAAGGTTAAAATATAAGAAAACTAAGATAGAAAAACATTTCTGGAATCAATTAACCAAGGAGGCGCTATGCGAAAAATTATTCCTTTCAACGACAACTGGAGCTTTACCAAGGACGCCGACCCAAAAGGTGCCTGTTTTGAGTCAGTAACGCCCGTCTTTAGGATTTAGCACTAGATTTTTTCGGGGTCAATTTTATATAGATATACTGCAAGCCAGCATATATGCT
>NZ_CALWMU010000033.1:0-34239 GCF_944382095.1 Candidatus Acetatifactor stercoripullorum | reverse complement strand
ACAGTCTTGATAATCAGGGTCTGAATCGCCGGCTTCACTCCGCGGTAATCCCCTGCAAAGTTGGGATTCACCTCAAAGACGCCCTGGCGGCTGGCCGTATCATAGCTCACAAAATTGTAAGGTCCGCAGGTTACCTGAGGATTATAGCGGTATCCGGTATCCGGATTGTTGATGGTCTCCTGCAGCAGCTCTGTGGTGAAATCACCGGAAATATAGGCCCCCTCTTCGCTGTCCACCACATCGCAGCCAGGCGCGATTACAAACAGGGGACGGGGCATGCTGCTCGCATAAGTAATATCATAATGGAAGGGAAGTTCATCCGCCTTTACCGTGAGGGAATATGTCATATCGTCCACAAGGCGGACGCCCTGGAAATACTCCGTCTCCCCTGCCAGATACTCCTCGTATCCAACATAATAAATGCCGCTCAGGCTGGGATAGCCGTCCACCTGGTTCATCTCAGGGCTGGATTCCAGCAGCATCTGAAATACATAATCCTTTGCGGTGATGGGCGTTCCGTCACTCCAGGTCAGACCGTCGTTTATGGTAATCGTGTAGGTCTTGGTGCCATCCTCGTTTTCCACTTCCTCATGGCTCTTTACAACGGTCGGATTGTATACAAACTCTCCTTCCTTTGTATACGAAACAGTCTCATAGCCGTGAATCAGATCATAGGTTTTGTAGTTGGTTGCCGTGTTGTTGAAGGCCGTATCGTAAAACTCTCCCTCCAGATCAGTGACAAAGCCAAAAATCAACTGTCCGGACGGTGTCTCAGGTTTTACGGACGCCTCCTCCGCCTGCGTTTCTGCAGATGCCTGTGCGCCTGTCTCTTCGCTGGAGGACGAAGGATTCTCGGACGCATTATTCGTCACGCCTTCCTGTCCGCCGCACGCAGCCAGTGAAATGGTAAGCGCGCCAGCCAGCAAAAGAGAAAATAGTCTTTTCTTTTTCATAATTCCTCCTTTAATTTATTTGAATAATGTTAATTCATTAGTTTACTTTATCAAAAGCCATGTATTTTGTCAACATTTTGAAGCATTCTGCTTTCTTCTCCAAAAAATAAGTAAAAAAAGCCAGGCGCATAAGCGCCCGGCTTCTCTCACCAAACGGATTCAAACAAAACTACTTATCTGCCAAACTGACAGTCGTTATTTCCACTGTCGGTTGTCCACATTTCCAGCATGTTGATAGGATCGTTGAAGTCTGCCAGCCATCCATTGCGGGCAATGTCATAATTGCCGGCCTTTCTCTCATCCAAAAATACATTCCAGTCAACAGTCTGGATAGTCATATCAATGCCGATCGCTGCAAAATCCTGCTGCAGCGCCTCTGCTACTGCCACATGTCCTGTACCGTCATTGGTCAAGTACTCGAAGGTGATAGGAGTCTCTGCGGACAGCATACCATTGTCATCAAATACATAACCTGCAGATTCTAACAGCGCAATTGCCTCAGCCACATTTTCCTCGGAATAAGAAGGATTGAAGTAACCTACATCCTCCGCATCAGGATAGGTGTACGCGTCGTCGTTCTCCTTAAAGATACCGCCGTGTCCATCAGACATTCCTGTAGGAATGAAGGTGTTGGCAGGCTCCTGGCCGGTCTGTCCGATATTCTCTGCAATGTAGTCACGGTCAACCAGGAGAGCAAATGCTCTTCTCATAGCGTTAGCCTGTGCAGGAGTTTTATCTGCAAACAAATCACTGTTTACATTGAAGGATACATAGTAGGTGCCCAGGTTGTCCACAATGTAGAATTCGGGATTGTCTAACAGGGACTGAATCTCATCGTTGGGAACCGTATCAATAAAGTCAAGGTTGTCTGCATTGTATGCCGCATAAATTGCAGTATCGTCTGCGCTCAGCATAACCTCGATGGTCTCAACCTTAACCTCATCCGCTCTGTGGTAGTTGGGATTCTTGGTCATGATAATGGTCTGGTCATGGGTCCAGCTGCTTATAGTGTAAGCGCCGTTGGTCACGAAACCAGCTTCCTGACACCATGCGCCAGGGTTGGTCTCCCAGTCAGCCGCAGCCTCTACCTCACTCTGCTTTACAGGATAGTAAGCAGGGAAGGCAAGCAGGTCAAGGAAATATGCACAAGGAGAATCGAGCTCTATGGTCAGGCTCTGTCCATCCTCGCTTGCGGTCACCTTCAGGGTGCCATCCTCGTTTGCTGCAATTACATCAAACATGTAGGAATAATCCGCAGCAGTCTGAGGATTTACAGCACGGTTCCAGGAATATACGAAATCATTTGCGTTCAGCTCAGAGCCATCGGACCATACAAGGCCGGGAACCAGATTAACGGTATAGGTCAGTCCATCCTCGCTCACGGTATAGTCAGCTGCAAGATCAGGCTGTACATTGCCGTCTGCATCATAGGTAAACAGTCCGGAAAAGCTGTTTACAATCATACATGCGCCGTCAACGGAGCTGTTCAGAGCGGGATCAAGGGTATCAGGCTCACTTGCAAGATTGATTCTCAGTGTCGTCTCAGGAGCTTCTGCAAACATAAAATATTTGAAGCCGTACAGATTGGAATAGATGTTGGTCACATCAGATTTCTGCATATAAATGTCATTGTAGTAATACAAAGGCAGAATTGCTCCGGTTTCCATGATCATGTCCTCAGCCTGATGCATCAGCGCCTCACGCTCCACATAATCTGTGGTGGTCTTGATCTGGCTGATCAGGTTGTCATATTCAGTCCAGTTTGCGGGATCCACTGCATCCTCTGCAGAAACAGCCTCTGTAGATGCCGCTTCTGTGGACTCTGCCGCACTTTCGGTGGAAGCAGCCGCAGATGAAGATGAAGTATCTGCAGGCTCTTGTGTAGAACCACAGGCGGTCAGAGAGCCCAGCGCCAAAACAAGCGCTAAAGAAATTGCTGTAAATTTCTTCATAATAAAAATCCTCCTTATTTCTTTTCCGTTTGGATTTAAAATATAATATCAAATGTTTCCATTTGGTATTAGCACAAGATAAGTTATCGATTATGGCATGCAGCCATATGCCCGTTTCCCTTGTCCTCCAGAGCAGGACACACCTCGGCGCACTGCTCGGTAGCATAACGGCAGCGGGTACGGAAGGGACAGCCTGTGGGCATGTGCATAGGGCTTGGCACATCTCCTGTCAGCACAATCCGTTTACTCTTTTTGGCAATGACAGGATCAGGAATGGGCACCGCACTCAGCAAAGACTCTGTATAGGGATGAATAGGGTGGTCATACACCTCATCCGCATCACCGATCTCCACCACCTTGCCAAGATACATCACGGCAATCCTGTTAGAGATATGACGCACAACCAACAGGTCATGGGCAATAAACAGATATGCCACACCCAGCTTCTCCTGAAGGTCCTCAAACATATTGATAACCTGCGCCTGAATGGATACGTCCAGGGCGCTCACAGCCTCGTCACAGACAATAAACTTGGGATTTACCGCAAGAGCTCTGGCGATACCGATACGCTGTCTTTGTCCGCCAGAAAACTCATGGGCGTAGCGGGTGGCATGCTCTGCATTTAAGCCAACCAGCTCCATAAGATTCAAAATCTTCTCCCGGCGTTCCTTCTTATTGCTATAGAGCTTATGCACATCCAAAGGCTCTCCGATGATGTCCTCCACCGTCATACGGGGATTTAAAGAAGAATAAGGGTCCTGGAACACCATCTGCATATTTTTGCGGTGTTCCCGCATATTCTTTGCTGTGATTTCCTCTCCCTCAAATTTTATCGTGCCTGCGGTAGGCTCATACAGCCGCAGAATGCTTCTGCCCACCGTGGTCTTGCCGCAGCCGGACTCTCCCACCAGCCCCAGGGTTTCTCCCGGTTTAATATAAAAGGAAACGCCATCCACCGCCTTCAGGGGTGTGGTCTGAAACAATCCTGTCTTAATGGGAAAGTACTGCTTTAAATCCTCTACCTCGATCAAATATTCCTTACTCATTTGCAGCACCTCCCGCTTTTTGTGTCTCCATCATCTTCTTATAGGTAAGCCAGCAGGAAGCAAAGTGCCCGTCCGGCACCTGTACCTGGGGAGGAACCTCCTCAAGACAGATTTTCATGGCCTCATCACATCTGGCGCAGAATGCGCAGCCCTTTGGCATATTCAGCAGATTGATAGGGGTTCCCGCAATGGGCACCAGCCTCTCCTTGCTGCCGTCCGCCTTGGGAATAGAACGCAAAAGTCCCTTGGTATACTCGTGGCTGGGGCGGTAAAAAATATCCTCAGCCGTGCCCCTCTCGCAGACCCGTCCGCCATACATCACAATGATTTCATCACACATATCTGCAATCACACCCAAATCATGGGTCACCATGATAATGGCCATCCCCAGCTTTTTCTGCAGCTCCTGCATCAGCTCAAGAATCTGTGCCTGAATGGTAACGTCCAAAGCAGTGGTCGGCTCGTCTGCAATCAGGATATCCGGCTCGCTGGCCAGGGCCATAGCGATCATAACACGCTGGCGCATACCGCCGGAAAGCTCGTGGGGATACTGTTTGATTCTCTTTTCCGGCTCATTTACTCCCACCAGCTCAAGCATCTCCACAGCCCGCTCCTTTGCCTGCTTCTTATCCTTGTCGGTGTGCAGCCGAATGGCCTCTACCAGCTGATTTCCGATGGTAAAAACAGGATTTAAGCTGGTCATGGGGTCCTGGAAAATAATACTGCAGCATTTTCCCCGGAAGCCCCGCATCTGCTTTTTGGTAAACTTTGTCACATCCTGTCCCTTGTAGAGCACCTCTCCCTGGGTGATTCTGCCGGTGTCAGCCAATATCCGCATGATAGAATAGGCAGTTACGCTTTTGCCGGAGCCGGACTCTCCCACAATTCCCAGGATTTTCCCCGGCGCAAGATTAAAGGTAACGCCGTTTACGGCCTTTACTTCCCCGGAATCGGTAAAGAAGGATGTATGCAGATCCTTCACCTGTAAAATATATTCTTCACTCATTGTTCCTCTTCCTTTCCAACCCTGCGTTTCCAGGTCCTATTTTTTCAGCTTCGGATCAAAGGCGTCGCGCAGTCCGTCGCCCAGCAGGTTGAAGGAAAGCACAATCAGGCAGATTACAATAGCCGGCAGCCAAAGCTTCCACGGATAGCTCTGCAGGCCCTCTCTGGCTTCATTGGCCAGACTTCCCAGAGAAGGCATAGGTGCGCTTACGCCCAAGCCCAGGAAGCTTAAATAGCTCTCCGTAAAAATTGCGGAGGGCACCTGCAGCGCAGTGGAAATAAAGATCACGCTGATACAGTTGGGGATAATATGCTTTCTGATAATTCTTCCGCTTTTTGCGCCGGAAGCCTTCGCCGCCAAGACATACTCATTGTTCTTGATGGTAAGAATCTGGCCTCTCACCAGCCTTGCCATGCCTACCCAGTAGAGCAGGCCGTATACAATAAACAGGGCAATCATGTTCACGCCCAGTCTGGCAAAAATAGTGCCTTGAATGACGCTGGACAAAACCTCGTCCAAAACCACAGACAACAGGATGATAATCAGCATATCCGGCAGCGAATAAATGATGTCCACGATACGCATCATAATCAAGTCCACTCTTCCTCCCAGATAGCCTGAGATGCTGCCGTAAAGCAGACCAATGATCAGCACCAGGATGCTGGCAAACAGTCCCACCGCAAGGGAAACTCTGGTGCCGTATACAATACGCATAAAGTAATCCCGGCACTGGGCGTCCGTACCCATAATGTGGGGAAACACCTTTCCTCCCTCAGCCATATACTCCTGTTCCATTTCGGAATATTCAAAGGGGGCAAGATTTTTTGCGGTTTTGTCCCTCACACCGTTCACCGTGTTGATCTGAGAATAGCTGTAAGGCACCACCATTGGTGCAAAAGTAATCACAAGCAGGATAAATATAAGAAAAATAAGGCTCATAACCGCCAAGGGGTTTTTCATCAGCTTTCTCATGCCATCCTTAAAAAAGGTGGTGGACTCGCTCATAACATCCTGCTGGCGTTTTTCTTCCTCGGTAGCCTTTTCAAATTTGGCCAGATTGATCTGTGTGCTGAATAAATTTTTATTCGGCATCTTCTCTGTCTGCTGTTCCACGTAAAGTCCTCCTTTAATCCAGTTTGATTCTCGGGTCTATCACCTTATACACAAGGTCCGTAATCAGGTTCATGGTCACCATAATCGCAGCCAGAAATATGGTGGTTCCCATAATCATGGTATAATCGCGGTTGGTGATGGCGGAGACAAACTTACTGCCCAGGCCGCCCAGGGTAAAGATGTTCTCTACAACCAGGCTGCCTGTCAGAATGTATGCGGTCATAGGTCCCACATAGGTAATTACCGGAATCACCGCATTTCTTAAGGCGTGCTTGAAAATCACCTTCCAGCCGGCCACACCCTTGGCATTGGCCGTCCTCACATAATCCTGTCCCAGCGCATCCAGCATACTGGTCTTTGTAAGACGCGTAATGTATGCCATAGGGTACAGCGCAAGGGCAATCACCGGCAGCGTATAATGAGTTTTATTTGCATCGTACACAGGAAACCAGCCAAGGTATAAGCAGAATACATAAAGAAGCATAGTAGCCAGCACAAAGCTGGGAACAGCCGTGGCCAGTGTTGTGAAAAATACGATCAGACGGTCTATGATCGTGTTGCGCTTCAGTGCCGCAATGCTCCCCAGCACCAGCCCCACAACAGTGGCAAGCACAATGGCCATACCGCCCAGCTTTGCAGATATGGGGAAGGACTCTCCGATGACTGTGGAAATGCTTCTTCCTGTTTTCAGGGAAACTCCCAGGTCTCCATGGAAAAAGTTGTTCAGATAAATCATAAACTGCTCCAAAACAGGCTTGTCCAGATTATAGCGCGCCTCCAAAACGGCCTGCACCTCTTTGCTGGGTGCCTTCTCCGAATTGAAAGGCCCCCCGGGAATAGCATTCATCACAAAAAAGGTCAGCGCTGAAATAATAAAAACAGTAACAATGGCGAGCAGCACCCGCTTTATGACGTATCGGTACATTTTCTCACTCCTTCGATTTTTCTTCGTACACTTCAAAGCACTGCAGTCCAAACAATGCGCTCTAAAGCGAAAAAACGATGATGCGCCTCAAAAAAGCCGTTCATCATCGTCCGACTTTTTGTATCTTACAATAATTTATTCCTTCTGCCAATAAAGAAAAATCTAGCAGGAATGGGGTTTTTTAGCGCATAATATGGCAGATTGCATACAATTATGCAGTTTTTTTGTCCGTATACTGCATACTTTTGTCCGCCTGTGCGCTTCTTTTTTCATGAATAAAAATGCTTATAATTCATTCGTTCTCAAGAAATCATTTTAAGCTTCTACATTTTTCAGCAAATTATTTACACATTATGAATGTTATGTATAAAAATTCATAATGGCGCACAGGGCAATCTCCCCGGTGCGCCAAAATCAAAGCCTTTTTTTTGTATCTTTTGCACAAAAAAACTTGTTTTGTGTATTTTTTGTGAAATTTGCATTTTACAGCTTCCGAAAGGGATCCATATACTGAGCAGCGCATCCAAGTTCCTCCTCAATACGCAGCAGACGGTTATATTTTGCCACTCTGTCGCTCCTGCAGGGCGCTCCGGTTTTGATCTGCCCTGTATTCAAAGCCACCGCAATATCCGCAATGGTGGTATCCTCTGTCTCGCCTGACCGATGAGATATCACTGCCTTATATCCGTTTTTATGAGCCATCTCCACTGCCTCAAATGCCTCTGTGAGTGTTCCGATCTGATTTACCTTCACCAAAATAGCATTTGCCACATTCAGTTTTATTCCGGCGTCCAGCCGTTTGGTGTTGGTAACAAACAAATCGTCTCCTACCAGCTGGATTTTATCTCCCAGCCTTTTTGTGAGCTCCTGCCAGCCGTCCCAGTCATCCTCCGCAAGCCCGTCCTCTATAGATATTATAGGAAACTGCGCTGCAAGCTCCTCATAATAAGAAATCATCTCTCCTGTGTCCCTGACAATCTCCTGTCCCTTCAGACGGCTCTCTCCAGGAAAATGATACATCCCTGTTTTTTCATGATAAAGCTCGCTGCTTGCCGCATCCATGGCAATCTTGATATCCTGCCCGGGTGTGTATCCCGCCGCTTTTATGGCCTCCACCAGGAGGGAAAGCACACTGAACGCATCCGGCAGATCAGGTGCAAAGCCGCCCTCATCTCCTACGCCCGTAGACAGATTCTTTTCCTCCAGTATTTTTTTCAGGTTATGGTAAATCTCCGCACAAATGCGCAGGCCATCCCCAAAGCTTTCCGCCTGCACAGGCATAATCATAAACTCCTGAAAATCCACCGTGTTGGCCGCATGCTTTCCGCCATTTAAAATATTCATCATGGGTACAGGCATCAGTCTTGGACCCACGCCGCCCAAATAGCGGTACAGGGGAAGTCCCACTGCGGCTGCCGCAGCCTTTGCCACAGCCATGGACACCGACAGCATGGCATTGGCTCCCAGATTTCCTTTGTTTTCCGTCCCGTCCGCCTCCATCAGCATCCTGTCTATCACAATCTGTTCCAATGCGTTTTTTCCCAAGAGCACACTGGCTATTTTCTCATTAACATTTTTTACGGCATGCTGTACGCCAAGGCCGAAATACCGCGTCTCTCCGTCCCGAAGCTCCACCGCTTCAAACCGGCCTGTGCTGGCCCCCGAGGGCACCGCCGCAAGACCCGCATATCTGCGCCCATTTTCCCTGTTTTCTACTTCCACCTGGGCTTCCACAGTGGGATTCCCTCTGGAATCCAGAATTTCTCTGGCGTGTACCTCCTTTATTTCCAAATACTGCTGCATAAAAAAAGCCTCCTTATGGGATACAATCATTACATCAAGATGAAGTATCTCCAAAAGGAAGGCTTTTATACCTTTAGCAGACCTTTCCTGCCAGAATTTCACAATAATCCTTATAATTTTTTTCAAGCAGGGCCGGTGTGTCCAGGCCATAAGGACATTTCGACCTGCACTTTCCGCAATGCAGACAATCCTCGATCTTTTTCATTTTCGCCTGCATTTCTTCCGTAAGCTGTGCCGCTGAAGGCGCCCTTCTGATCATAAGGCTCATACGGGCACAGTTATTGATTTCAATTCCCACAGGACAAGGCATACAATATCCGCAGCCTCTGCAGAAGTCTCCCGAAAGCTCTTTTCTGTCCTGCTCGATGACCGCCGAGAGGGTTTCATTCAGCTTTGGCGGGTTGTCGATATAGCATAAAAACTCATCCAGCTCCCGCTCTCTTTGCACGCCCCAGATGGGAAGCACATTGTCATACTGGGCCAGATAGGCATAGGCCGCCGCAGAATTGGTAATCAGCCCTCCCGACAACGCTTTCATTGCGATAAATCCCATGCCGGCCTTTCTGCTTTCCTCCACCAGGGCGATATCCTTGTCCGTAGCCAGATAACTGAAGGGAAACTGCAGCGTTTCATATAGGCCGCTCTCCACTGCCTCATGAGCCACCTTAAGTCTGTGGTTGGTAATGCCGATATGCCGGATCATTCCCTTTTCCTTCGCCTTCAGCATGGCCTCATAAAGACCGGTGCTATCCTCCGGCTTAGGGCAGAAGGCTGGATTGTGAAACTGATAAAGATCAATGTAGTCTGTCTGAAGCATTTTTAAGGAGGTCTCTAAATCGCGCCAAAAGCCCTCTGCATCCACCGCTCCGGTCTTGGTGGCGATATAAACCTTTTCCCGCATTCCCAAAAAGGCCTCTCCCACCTTTTCTTCACTGTCCGTATAATATCTGGCAGTGTCAAAAAAGGTTATGCCATATTCATATGCCTTGCGCAAAAGCCTTACCGCCTCTTCCTTGGATATCCTCTGGATCGGCAGCGCTCCGAAGGCATTTTTCTGCACGGTAATACCTGTTCTTCCCAACGTAACTTCAGCCATTTTTCCTCCTCCACAGCACTTTCTGCAAAAGCGTGGTTCCTGCAGAATCATGTTTTTAAGACGGCTCTCTTATTTTTTTATCAGAAGGGATTTGCCCGTCATTTCCGCCGGCTGTTCCATTCCCATGATCTCAATCAGAGTAGGAACGATATCCGCCAGACAGCCGCCGTCCCTCAGGGTATAGGCCGGATCATAATTTACCAGAAGGAAGGGCACCTGGTTGGTGGTATGGGCCGTAAAGGGCTCCCCTGTCTCATAGTCCACCAGCTGCTCTGCGTTTCCATGGTCCGCACAGATAAACATCACGCCGTCCGTCTCCTTGATGGCCTCCACTGCCTTTCCCACACAGGCATCCACAGCCTCCACAGCCTTCACAGCCGCTTCCAGCACACCAGTGTGTCCTACCATGTCCGGGTTTGCAAAATTGATGATCACTACGTCATACTTTCCTGAGCGGATGGCCTCCGTCAGCTTATCACAAACCTCATAGGCGCTCATCTCAGGCTTCAGATCATAGGTTGCCACCTTGGGAGAATTTACAAGAATTCTGTCCTCGCCCTCGTTAGGCTTCTCCACACCACCGTTAAAGAAAAAGGTCACATGGGCGTATTTCTCCGTTTCCGCAATGCGGGCCTGGGTCATGTGGTGTGCTGCAAGCCATTCCCCAAAGGTATTGGTGATGGAAACCTTGTGGAAGGCCACTTCTTTGTTGGGGATGGTGGGGTCATAATCCGTAAAGCATATAAAGACGATATCTTTTCTGGGTCCTCTGTCAAAGCCCTTGAAATCATCGTCGCAAAAGGCTCTTGTAATCTCCCTTGCCCTGTCGGGACGGAAGTTAAAGAATACAACGGAATCCTTATCTGAAACCACCGCCACAGGCTTTCCGTCCTCCAGTACAACAGTGGGCTTTACAAACTCATCCGTCTCGTCCCTGTCATAGGATTCCTGAATGCCGCTGATGCCGCTTTCAGCGATCAGTCCCTCTCCCTTGGTCATAGCATCGTAGGCCAGCTTCACACGATCATAGTTGTTGTCCCTGTCCATAGCGTAGTAACGCCCCATGACGGAGGCAATTTTTCCTGTGCCGATCCTGTCCATCTCCTTTTGGAGCTCCTGGGCAAATTCCTTTCCGCTGGCAGGGGGCGTGTCCCTTCCGTCCAGAAAGCAGTGCACGTAAACCTTATCAAGGCCGTTTCTCTTTGCCAGCTCCAAAAGCCCATAAAGATGAGTGTTATGGCTGTGAACGCCTCCATCGGACAAAAGCCCCATAAGATGTAAGGCGCTGTTGTTTTCCTTACAGTTTTCCACCGCCCTAAGCAGGGCGGGATTTTCAAAAAAGGTGCCGTCCTGAATTTCCTTTGTGATTCTGGTGAGCTCCTGATACACGATGCGTCCTGCTCCCATGTTCAGGTGTCCCACCTCGGAATTTCCCATCTGGCCCTCGGGAAGCCCCACAGCCATGCCGCTTGCATTTCCTCTCACAAAAGGATATTCCTGCATCAATTTATCCATAACAGGAGTCTGTGCCTGTGCCACGGCATTTCCCTCAGTTTTGTCATTCAGGCCATAGCCGTCTAAAATCATTAAAACTACCGGTCTCTTGTTCATATTTGTCCTCATTTCTGCGCCGCCTTCTACGCCTCCCGGGTTTTCGGCGGCAGCGCGGCCGCAAACCCGGATTCCTTAGCAAATTATACACGCAAAATTCCCGCCACGCAATAGTAACTTCCCCAAAGAAAGGATTGTTTTTTCTCAAATGACGCTATAAAATGTACTGTAAAACTATTTGCATATAGGAGCTTACTATTATGATTACCCTCTTATCCAAATTTTTCATCAAAAACAGAGAAAATACACAAGACCCTGGCGTGCGGCAGGCCTACGGGGTTCTCTGCGGGGCAGTCGGCATTTTCCTAAATCTGCTTCTCTTTGGAAGCAAATTTCTCGCAGGTATGCTCAGCGGTTCCATCGCCATCACCGCAGACGCCTTTAACAACCTGTCCGACGCAGGTTCTTCCATCATCACCCTTATCGGCTTTAAAATGGCGGGACAAAAACCCGACCCGGATCACCCCTTCGGCCATGGGCGCATCGAATATATTTCCGGGCTTTTTGTCTCCGTCATCATACTGCTTATGGGCTTTGAGCTTATAAAAAGCTCCGCAGAGAAGATTTTTCACCCGGAAGAGCTTACATACAGTCCCACGGTCCTTGTGATCCTCTTAGCCTCTATCCTGGTAAAATGCTATATGGCCGCTTACAACAAAAGCATCTCCAAAAAAATAAATTCCAGCGCCATGAAAGCCACCGCCACAGACAGCTTAAGCGACTGCCTGGCAACCGCCGTGGTTTTAGCCGCCACACTGATCTCCCATTTCACCGGCCTTTCTATTGACGGCTGGTGCGGCGTTTTGGTAGGTCTGTTTATCTGCTACGCAGGCTTCGAAGCCGCCAAGGATACCATAAGCCCTCTTTTAGGCCAGGCGCCGGATCCGGAATTTGTAAAGCAGGTGAACGACATCGTCATGTCCTATGACGGTGTTCTCGGTATACACGATATGATCGTACATAATTACGGCCCCGGCCGGATTCTGATCTCCCTGCACGCAGAGGTTCCCGCAGACGGCGACCTTCTCACCCTGCATGATATGATTGACGTCATCGAGCATAAGCTGCGGGACACTCTGCACTGCAGCGCCGTGATCCACATGGACCCGGTCTGCGTTGGGGACGAAGAAACAGAGCATCTCAAGGAGCTGGTAACCGGATACCTGAAGGAAATATCCCCCTCCATCTCCATACATGATTTTCGGATTGTAAAGGGTCCCACCCACACTAACGTGATTTTTGACATAGCGGTCCCCTACGATTTTCCCATGACAGACGAAGAGCTCATAGAAACAGCACAAAGACGCATCCAAAGGGAAAATCCCAATTACTTTGCAGTGATCGAGGTGGATAAGCAGTACGTTCCCGAAAAAGAGGGTTGACATTTTTTCTCAGAGGAGGTACTGTAAAAGCAGTTATTTCATTCACAAAAACAAAAATTCAGGAAAGGAGGCAGCAGTATGAAGGGAATGACACATGTATTATATTTAGAATATTGTTTCTGTTATGCAGTTGCCTCGGGAGACATTTGCGGTAATTAAAGGCGTATTTGTTTTTGTTCCTTTTGTTTCGTCCTCAAAGTCCATGGCGGCATGTCTGCCATGGGCTTTTTTGCGTTCTGCAGACTGCGCTGTAAATGTGGGGAAAAGGGACAAATATCCGGGGTACATACTTTTCTCAGGGAGGGATTCATTTGAAAAAAATATCACAATATATATGGGAGCATATCTGGGGATACCTTGCGGCAGTTGTCTGTCTCATTGTAAGCGTAGCCTTGGATATGCTTTCCCCACAGCTCACCAGGCGCATCATAGACGATGTGATCACAGCGGGAAGGCTTACGCTTCTGCCCTGGCTTTTGGGGGGCATCCTTTTGATCGGGCTTGGAAGGTGTATTTTCACCTACATAAAGGAATACCTGTTTGACACCATCGGCTCAAAAATCAGCTCTTTTATGCGCCGCGACCTGTTCTGCCATCTTCAGGGGCTGTCCGCCGATTTTTACGACAAAAACAATACCGGAGAGCTGATGGCCCGGGTAAAGGATGACATTGACCGCATCTGGGACGGACTGACCTTTGTCGGCATGCTCGTCATAGAAGTGATTATTCACACCGCCATGGTGCTTGTCTGTATGTACAGGCTTGACCCAAGGCTCGCCGCGATTCCCACAGCCGCCATGCTTTTCTGCGGTATTCTGGCCGTCCTGCTGGAACAGAAGCTGAACCGGATTTACGATGAGATCAGTGAGGAAAACGCCAGACTGAACACTGTAGCAGAGGAAAATCTGGCAGGTGTACGCACCGTAAAGGCCTTTGCCCGGGAAAAATTTGAAATACAAAAATTTCTTTCCCACAACAGCCGCTATTATGAGCTGAATATGGAGCAATCCCGGGTTTTTGTAAAATACCATCCTCTGTTTACCCTTGTCACCAAGCTGCTTCCGCTTTTGGTACTGCTTCCAGGCGGGTATCTAGTGATTGCGGGGGAGCTTTCCCTGGGCTCTCTGGGTGCCTTCCTTGAGTACTCCACCAACATTGTTTGGCCCATGGAAATGATCGGCTGGCTTACCAACTCCCTCTCCAGCGCGGCAGCCTCCAACCGGAAGCTGAAAAAGATATACGCCGAGACTCCCAGCATAAGGGAGGCGGACTCCCCTGTGGTGCTTCCTCAGATTCAGGGCGCCGTCACCTTCCAGGACGTAAGCTTCAGACGAGGGGACACGGATATCCTTCGCCATATCAGCTTTCATATACGGCCCGGCGCCACACTGGGAATCATGGGAGCAACAGGCTCTGGCAAAACCTCCATCATACAGCTTTTGCAAAGGATGTACGACTGCACGGAGGGAACCATTTTGGTGGATGGCACAGATATCCGCAGCCTTTCCCTGAAACAGCTTCGGGGAAACATTTCCGTGGTCATGCAGGACGTCTTTTTGTTTTCCGACACCATTCAGGACAATGTACGTCTGGGAAAGCAGGATCTCCTTGACCTGGAACAGGTAAAGGAAGCCTCTCTTGCCGCCATGGCGGGAGGCTTTATCGAAAGGCTGGAAAAGGGTTACGACACCGTGATCGGGGAAAGAGGCGTGGGACTGTCCGGCGGCCAGAAGCAGCGCATCAGCATCGCCCGGGCGCTGGCCAAGAAAAACCCCATTCTGGTGCTGGACGATTCCACCTCCGCTCTTGACATGGAAACGGAGCATAAGATTCAACAGACCCTTCGTGGGCTGAAGGGCGTCACAAAGCTGATTATCGCCCACCGCATCAGCGCTGTTCGCCACGCAGATGAAATTATTTTCCTGGAAAAGGGTGAAATTGCAGAGCGGGGCACTCACGAGTCTCTTCTGGCCAAAAAGGGACTTTACTACGAAACCTATCAGGCACAATACGGAGCATTTACGGAGGTGATCTAATGCCTGTCAATTCCTTCAGAGAAGATGAAAAGAGCATTGAGGCAGGAAAAACAAAAACACTGCTTCGTCTGTTTTCCTATCTTCTCGCCTACAAAAAAGAAATATTATTTGTGCTGCTTCTTATGACCTGCTGTGTGGGAGTCACTTTGATCAATCCTCTCATGATAGAGGCCGCCATCGACGATCACATCGGCTCAGGGGATTATCCAGGCCTTTTCCGTCTGATTGCAGCAGCAGTTTTCTTAAATCTGACCATGGTTCTTTTTATCAAGCTGCGCATGCGCATTATGAACCAGGTCTGCAACAGCATTTTGATGGATATCCGCCAGGAGCTTTACACCCATATTCAGACCCTGGATTTCCACTTTTTTGACAGTCGTCCCACCGGAAAAATCCTGTCCCGGATCATCGGAGACATTAATTCCTTAAAGGATGTGCTGGGCAACTGCGTCACCACGCTGATTCCTGATTTTATCACCATCTGCTGCGTTGTGGCAATCATGGTAGCAAAGAGTCCGGCACTGACGGCGGCCTCCTTATGTTCCCTGCCCGTGATGGCCGCCGGTATGTGGTTTATCCAGGTGCTCTCCCACAAAAGATGGCAGATATTCCGCAAAAAATCCGCCAACTTAAACGCCTTCGTGCATGAGGATCTCTCAGGAATGCGGATTATACAAAGCTTTACTGCCCAGGAGGAGACAAACAAAACCTTCCTTCGGCTGGTGGAGGAGCATCGCACCGCCTACAACAGCGCCGTGCGGATCAACGACGCCATGGGCTCCGTCATCGACCTGTGCTGGGGTGTGGGCTGTGCGGCCTTGTATTACATGGGAATCGTGGTGATCGGCGTAGAACAGATCTCGGTGGGAACGCTGCTTGCTTTTGGCAGCTACATCAACATGTTCTGGCGGCCCATCATGAATCTGAGCAATTTTTATACCCAGATTATCACCAATCTGGCGGCGGCTGAGCGTATTTTTGAGATACTGGACACTCCTTCCGAAATCACAGATGAGGCAGACGCTGTAGAAATGCCGCCCATAGCCGGAAGCGTAACCTTCGATCACGTAACCTTTGCTTATTCCGACGCTCCCGGCGTAAACGTCCTGCAGAATGTAAGCTTCCACATCCGTCCGGGAGAAACCATTGCGCTGGTGGGGCCTACCGGAGCCGGAAAGACCACTATCGTAAATCTGATCAGCCGGTTTTATAATGTCTCCGGGGGACGGGTGTTAATAGATGGACAGGATGTGCGCAGGGTGACCCTGGAATCCCTCCGCTCCCAGATGGGCATTATGACCCAGGACAATTTTCTGTTTTCCGGCACTGTCCGGGAAAATATCCGCTATGGCAGACTGGATGCCACAGACGAAGAGATTGAAGCTGCGGCAAAAGCCGTAAATGCCCATGAATTTATTATGAAGCTGGAAAAGGGCTACGACACGCAGTTAAGCGAACGAGGCGGAGGGCTGAGCGTAGGCCAGCGGCAGCTTCTGGCATTTGCCAGAACCTTTCTGTCCATGCCCCGTATCCTGATTTTGGACGAGGCCACCTCCAGCATCGACACCAAGACCGAGCTTTTGGTTCAACAGGGAATTGATACCCTTTTAAAGGGACGCACTTCCTTTGTGATTGCCCACAGGCTTTCCACCATTCAAAAGGCGGACAGAATCTTTGTCATCGATCAGGGCGGCATCCTGGAGGAGGGTACGGCAAAGGAGCTGCTTGCCAAAAAGGGAGCCTACTACCGGCTTTATATGGCACAATTTGCCTTGTAGGAAAAAATACAGAGCAATGCTCCATCCCTTACGCTGACACTGGCCGGCTGGCCGGTAAATTCATTGCTGATTCCAATGGGAAAGTCATTGCGCATGGTGTAATCCGCAAGAGGATATTTCATTCCTCTTAAGGTCACGCCCTTTGCCTCCTTTCCCATGGAAAACAGCGACAAAATGCCTTCCATGTTCCCCTTAAATTCCATTGTTTCATTCTGCAGGACAAAGATCACAGCATCCCCATCCACAAGATATCCTGCGGCATTATGATTCTTTAAATACAAAAGGCACTGGAAATTTGCCAGGGTGTGATCCAGCCGTCCTCCACAGCCGGCATAAATGCGAAAATCCGCATACCCAAGAGAAAGACCATGCTTTAACGCCGCCAGCATATCTGTGTCGTCCTTTTCGGGAGGAAGCGTAATAATTCTGTGGGGCATCTGCTCCTTAAGCTTTTCAATAGCCTCTCTCTTTTTTTCACTGACAGAATCAAAATCCCCTATGATAAGATCCGGCTTAAGCTTAAGCTGACTACAGTAGGAAAACCCTCCATCCACCGCAATCACATAGTCCTCCTCTTCTGTCAAAACCTCACTGACAGAAAGCTCTCCCGCACCTATCACAATACATTTTCCCTTTCCTGATACCATAGGCTGTCTCCTCTCGTTTTCTTCATTCTTATAGGTAATTGTGAAACTCGCTCCCTGGTATTAGAAACTGGGCGTAATAACCAAAATAAGGGTGACTAGCCACTGCTTCGGAACCCGTTTTTGGTTATTATGACCAGGTTCGTGACTTTGTCAGCGAGTTTCGCAATTACCTATCTTCATTCTTATTTACATTTTCAAAAAACCGGCGTATGATAAGGGAAATCCGGCTGCTGTCTGCAGTCGGAAATTGATTCCAGAAAGGCAGATTTATGACAGCTGCATATTCCAATCTCCCAAAAACCTTATCTGCTGCCGAAGAAAAACGGCTTCAGGCCATGGAGCGACGCTATCGAAACGCCGCCAAATCCATTTTTGAGGCAAGAGCTTCTTATTTCCTTCCCTACACCGGAGGCAGCTATACCTCCATTACCATACGGGACCAGAAAACCCGCTGGGGAAGCTGCTCCTCTCGGGGAACCCTGTCCTTTAACTACAGGCTTCTGTTTGCGCCGCCAAAGGTACTGGACTACGTGGTAGTGCATGAGCTCTGCCACCTGACCCATATGAATCACTCCAGGGATTTCTGGAAGCATGTGGAGAGTGTTCTGCCCGACTATAAGCAGTATCGAACCTGGCTGAAAGAACACGGTCATGAGCTCACCCTTGAAAATTATCTGCTGCGCCGGGGAATCCCCTTAACTTTATAAGCGCTCCGGCAGAATTCTCCCCTTCTTTCTGCCGTCAGCCTGTTTTACAAAAAAAGAGACCCGGAGCCATGAAAGGAAAATCCCCTCTTCATGGCCCCAGCCCTCAAAAGCTCTATCTGTTTTCAGATACGTAAATCTGTGCACGGCTCTGAATCACCTGTGCAACCTCTTTAGCTGATTTCTGGCCGGTAAAGTACGCCTCAACCTCTTCCTCCAAAATCTTGGAAATATCCTGATTATAATAAGAACGTGTATTTACGGACCGGATAAATTCCACCACCTGGTCAATCTGCTCCTGGGTCATGGGCTCCAGCTCGATGTTCTCCCCGTTCATATAAAAGGTTTCGCTGTACTCCACCTTGTTTCCGTTTTCATCCAGATAATAAGGCTTATTCAAGGCCTCCTGGGCCTTCTGTGTAAAGATATCACTGGATATGGGCAGTCCGTATTCAACAGTCTCCTGATATTCGTCTGTCAGATAGTAGCGCACAAACTCCCAGGCTCCTTCCAGATTTTCCGATCTGGCAGAGAGGGCAAAGGAATTCCCAATGTCGATGGAGGAGCCGTTTCCGCTCTCCGTAGGGAAACCGATAAAGCTGATTTCCTCGCCAAAGGAGCCGTTTATGGTATAATTCATAGACCTGACACTGCTGATATAGCAATACATCAAAACGGTTCTGTTTTCCCTATACTGGGACTCGTAGCTGTTCCAGTAATCATCGTTATAATAGTCATCCGGCAGATTCTCCGGCAGTTCATTTGCAAACTCAAGTATATCGATAAAATTCTGAGAATCAAAGTTGCACTTGCCGGTGGAGACATCCACAAAGTCCGTACCGCAGTACCGCATCATCATATTCATAAAGCTGCTCCTGGTCAGCTCTCCGATCATAGCGGTGCCCTCCGGCAGGCTTGCCTCCAGCTCCTCAAATTCCGCCATAGTCCAGCTGGTTCTGTCCCCTACAATGGATTTCTTGCCCGCCAGCGTCATCACATTAAAATAGGGAATTACCTGATACAGCTTACCCTCTATGGAGTAGGCTTCAAAAACGTTCTGCATAAATTCTGTCTGGGACAGCTCTTCATCGGATTCAATAAGGCTTCCCACATCCGCAATCAAGCCCTTGGAAATATAATTTTCAACAGGAGTATTGGCATCCACCACAAGGATATCCGGCATATTTCCGGAAATGATATCATTGTTCAGCTGCGTATATCCCGCATTGTAATCCTCCGTAGTGGCATAGGATTGATATTCCCGCAGCACAATCCTGTACTGATCGCTGCTCTTATTGAAATCTACCACTCTCTGCCTTACATCCGAGTTTACGTAATTAGCTGCCAGCACCAGCACCTTTTTATCAGGAATATCCTCCGGGTCCACCTTGGTGAAAATCCCTACGTTGCTGTCATAATTGATGCTGTCGTAATAAAGCCCCACAAACCTGGTGTCATCCAAAACGATCACACTGCTCATACTGGAAATGTTCATATCCGAGTTCACAAAGCTCATCATCTGTGTAGGCTCCGTATCCCCTATATTGTAGGAATAGACGCCGTTACTGGTTGTAACAATCAAATCCGTGGTGGTTCCTGCTGTCATGCTGTTGTAGCCGCCCGTGGAAAAGCTCTCCGGCATCTGTACCCCCTCACTGAGGGTATCCGTGTTCGGGTCATAGGTGGCAATGTACATTTTCGACCAATCGCTTTCATCATAATAGGTCACCACAATGACGCCGTCCGGTTTTACCATAAAGTTACTTGCGTTTTGCAGCACCGAGGTGCTGTCGGACAGCTGCTTTCTCTCAGATACATTTCCCTGTGCATCCACCGTGCTCATCTGTACGCCGTCCCCGGTATACAACACTCCCATTCCACCGTCCGACAAAGGCACCAGAGAGCTGATGTAGGCATACTCCTGCTGATAATCTATGGTTTCCAGCGGATACTCTCCCAGAAGCGTACCCGCCATATCCCACTTGCAAAGGGAATTCTCCTGTCTGCTGACCACATTTTCCGGGTCGGAATAATCCTCATAGCTGTAGGTTTTCACTGCGTAAAGCATTCCGTCCCCGGTAAAGGTATAGTTCGCATAGCCGGTATATTCGTAGACGGAGGAGGCAAGAGGCTCCGGTGTGACCATGAGCATATCCTCAATCTCCTCCGACTCCACCACATCAGCTTCCACGTCAGTCTCCGCGTCAGTCTCCTCCTGCGCTGCTTCTGCTCTGGGCAGTATCATCAGGTCATTGTCTCCCGTTTCTTCCTGATTCTGTCCTGCCTCCTCATCCGGGGTCTCCTCCTGCGCTTCTCCCTCCTGTCCGGCCGCACCGCTTCCTGCCGCCGACGTCTGCAATTCTATTTCCTGCAGGCCTGTTCCATCCTCATTCAGGGAGATCAGCCTCAGCTCCTGACTGCTGCCGGTATCATTCCAATTATACACATTTGCCAGCAGATATATCTTTCCGTCGCTGAAATAACCCCTTTGTATGTCAAAGCTGTCCCCCATCTGCGGAATCTCGATATCCTGACAGGAATACACATACTGCTTTGCCAGATTGGGATCCGCGCTCACCTTATCCGTACCGCCGCAGGCAGTAAGCCCAAGAGCCATGGCTGCGGTAAGGCACAGGCTCATCCCCTTGCGAAACCATTTCTTTCTCATAAAATTTCTTCCTCCTCACTCTTTGGCACGCCTCTTTGGCTGCGCAAAGTTTTACGCCTTTCACGGGCCTGTTCCATCCTGCGCTCCATCCAGTCCCTGCACCAATGCCACACATCCTTCAGGGTCCAGCCCTTGTGCCTCCACCATCTGATAAAGACAACAAGCAGTAAAATTACCGGATACAGGAGAAACAAAAGCATCAGGCCCGTAAGCAATACAATGATATCCTCATAGCCTCTTGCAATATTCTCCCAATAGGGATATATAATTGCCTTTCCATTCATGGAGCGGGTGCCGAAGGCCATAAGCAGCTTTAACCTGGAAACCAGAGAATATCTGGAGGTATTTTCCAGCACCTCCATCTCCTTTTCCTCAACGCCGATATTTTCCTTCACGTGGTTGAGGGCAAAATTGCTCACAGGATTTGGCATGACAATTTCATAATGATTGATCCCATTATTATTCCCATACAGCTCCAGGGTCTCATAGGACACATAGACCAGGGTGCTGTCAAGCCCCGCGGCAGATGCAAGTCTTCCCTCCTGCCTTTCTATTACGCCCGTGACCATATGAGGGACTCCCGAAATGTAAACCGTCATTCCGGCCACATCATTGGAGCCAAACAGCTGCCATGCAGCATCCTCATCAAGCACACAGTAATCCTGCATCAAATCATTTCCCGAAAAATAGGAGCCTGTCAGCAGCTTCTCCGGATGAAACAAGAAAAAATCACCGCCAATTCCAATGGCGTCTGCTTCCAGAGAAGCCCGTTCGGTGGTAAGGGTAATGCGGCCATCTGCGCTGTACGCATCCGCCCAAAGCCTTGCACCCGGATTTTCCGATTCCTGAGTGATGGATGCCTCCAAAAGAGCCTGATCCATGGAATGTTCAAATTCCTCTATGGAATCCTTGGTAATACCCGCATTGGGGGAGAAAAAGCAGCTGACCTGGGCCACATCCTTTTCCTCGCTCCAGCGCTCGGCCATCTGCTGAGAAAGCTGCTTTTTCGCCATATGATTGGATGCCAGGAGCAAAATCAGGAAAATCAGGAAGGATACCCCAGCGCTTATGCTTAGCACATATTTTTTCATGATCCACTCCTTAACTATCAGCAAGTCTCACCAGCTGTCCCGCCTCCACAGGTGCAGTGGAGGTTGTAATCACAAACTCGGAGCCGTAAAGCCCCCCGCTCACCGCTGACTGCGTATCGTCGCTGGCAAGCACTTCCACGTCCACACGGGTGGCATAATAACGATTCCCCAAAGGACTGCTCTTGGTTTCCACAATTAAAATAAATTTACCGTTGTTGTCCTCTCTAATGGCGCTGTTTGGCACAATCATATCATAATTTGCACTCTTTTGCCCCACCGATATGTTCAAGGTCTGTCCTGCAGTAACGCTGCCTGTCACGTTAAAGGTCAATAATTTCTTCTGTCCGGGATCAGTGGTATCCGGCCTGATGCCAGAAAGGGTCACCTCCACATCCTCGTACCTCCAGGCGTTTACAAGCTCCGCCCTATCCCCCACCGCCAGACGCGACGCCTGATCGTTTGTTACGGAGAAGCTCATGGAAAAGCCCTTGCCCTCGGGCTGCAGCACCGCCACCGGATTGGCCGCGCTGGTGCTCTCGCCTGCCGTCACATTTATGGAGGTAACTGTTCCTGCCACATCTGCGGTCACCACAGCGCCTATGGATTTCTCCATCTGCTTTTGCAGCTCCTCTTCAGCCTTTGCAACCTCCTCCTGTGCCTTCACAATGGCGTCATACTGGGAATCCAGATTCAGCGCCTGGCTCATTTCTCCCAGCACATTGGTTTTTTCCGTCAATCTGTTTGTTGCGGCATCAAGCTCCGCCTGAGCCTTGGCCTGCTGATTCTGCAGGCTTGCGATATCACTGGCATTATCCCCTGTGGCCGTCTTATTTTCAAGCGCTGTCTGTGCCCTCTCATATGCAAGGTTTGCATTATCAGCGGCAGTCTGTGCGCTGATCACCGCTAACTGGGCCTGATTTCTCTGCCTGATAAGCTCATCTATATTTCCTGCCGCACCAGCGTTGCCGTCACTGACACTGTTCTCATACTCCAGCTGGGACTCAATGGCTTTTAACCGGTTCTGCGCCTCCGTCAATGCAAAATCCGCGTTCTCCTTGGCGGTCTTTGCCTCGTTTAAAGCCTTTGTCTCCGCAGACACATCCGCGTCGTTTTCAGGGGTTATGGAAATTTGTGTTTTGAACGCGTTCACCTTCTGCGTCCAGTCATCCACCTCTTTCTGCGCCTGCTCCACAGCTGTATGTGCGTCCACAATCCTCTGCAGATATCCGCTCACAGAGGATTCTCCCACCGACTGCAGCACCTCTGTGTTGATGTCTGCGGAAAGCAGCGCTGCATAGTAAGCATTCTGGGCCGTCTCCACATTGTCCCGAGCCGTCTCCAGGGCATCCTGTGCGGCCTTGAGCTCATCGCTCTCCTGATCCTCAAGATACACAAGCACATCGCCCTTCTGCACGGTGTCCCCGGCCTTTACAGCAACGCTTGCCACCTTCCTGGTCTCATTGACCATCACGTTGTAGGGGTCCCCGCTCTCCACCACGCCGGTTCCCCGGATTTTAGCGGTAATGGTTCCCGACTGCACATACTGGGCCGCGACCTCCGGCAGGGAATAATTCATAATTGTATTGGAGAAAAAGGTGAGCACCAGCAGCACAGAAAGAAATATAATCGCTGCTGTTTTCACCCACTCTCTTCTTTTGCTTCCTTTTTCGTTCATACTCCGCTTCCTCTCTTTACGCCTTTATCCCTTGATACCGCCCTGGTAGGTGATGCCATCCACCAGATATTCCTCTCCATACAAAAACACCAAGAGGCTTGGCACCATATAAATTGTGGCCACCGCAAACGCCAGGCCGATTTCACCTTTGTTGATTTTACTCAAAAACACGGATAAGGGATGGGTTTCCGTGTCTGTAAGCAGAATCAAGGGCTGCTCCACCATATTCCAATAATCTATAAAAACCAAAATCGCCGCCGAACAGAGCGCTCCCTTGCACAGAGGCATACAGATCCGCCTGTAAATCTGCCACTCCCCCGCCCCGTCTATCTGGGCGGCCTCCACCACCGAGTGGGGAATCCGCTTCATAAACTTAGTGAGAAGATAAACCGCAAAGGGAGAAAAAATCCCTGGCAGCCAGATCGCCCAATAGGTATCTAATATATTCAGCCAGTCTGAAACAAGATAGTTTGGCACCAGCGTCACCTGATAGGGCATCAGCATCAATATGATATAAGAAAAAAATACAATCTGCCTGAGCTTCCCGGAATACCTGGCAAAACCATAGGAGGCCAAAGATGCCACCAAAAGCTGGAACACCACAATGGGTCCCACCAAAATCACGGAATTCCAAAATTTCAAAAGATAATCAGGACTTTTGAAAAGCACTGTTACATACTGGCTGAAGGATACCATATCCGGTATAAACTTCAGGTTCACCTTCTCAGATATATACACCTTTCCTCCGCTTTCGCTGGTAGCAAACACTGAACCGTAATTGGCAGATATCTCTGAGGCCGACATGAAGGAATTGGTGATTGTCAGTATAATGGGCATGAGAAACAATATGGCAAAGCCCGCGGCAATAAGCGTGGCAATGGCAATTTTAAAGGCTCCCCAGAATTTTCTGCGCTTTGAGACACTGTGTGTTCTGACGCCCGGATTTCTTCTTCCTGCCGTCCGGGCAGGCATACGCTTTCCGCTCACCCTTCCACATCCTTTCCGAATCTGTTCTCTGCCAGAAACAAGATGCTGATGATCGCCACCATGACTATGGACATCAGTATGGCTGCAGCCGACAGTGTCTGGTAATCCAGAGATTTAAACTTATTATTCATGAAATGCTGCAGCATATAAATGGTGTCGTAGGGATAATCATCCGTCAAAAGGTAAATTTCACGGAACACCTTAAAGGAATTGATCAACGACATAATGGTCACAAACAGCATGGTAGAAGAAAGGTAACGGACCTTTATGTAAAAAAAGGTCTGAAGCGGCGTTGCGCTCTCCAGCCTTGCCACCTCCAAAATATCCCTGGGAATGCTTGCCAGGGCAGCCATAAACAGAATCATGTTGTAGCCAAGGTTTTTCCATAGAAACAAAAGCACTACCACAACCAAGGCATAATCCGATTTTAACCAATCTATCTTGTTTCCCCCAAACATGGTCAAAACATCATTCACAGCGCCATTGTAATGAAAAAGCACCTGCCATATCAGCACAATGGAAGCTACAGGTACCATCAGGGGGCTCAAGAAAAAGGTGCGGAACTGTGTCCTGAAAGGCATTTTTGATTCCAGTACAATGGCCAGCAAAAGGGACAGTACCACCGCAAGAGGAACCGACACCGCAGAAAAAGTAAATGTATTCTTCACTGCCTGACGGAAAGCAGCGTTGCGCACAATACTTTTGAAATTATCTAAAAACACAAAATTACCGCTGATGGGATTGTCTACCAAAGAATAATAAATCACCACCAGAAAAGGAATCACAAAAAACACAAGGACGCCAAGAAAGCTGGGGGCTATGTAAAGCCCCGAGCTTATCTTAATCCTGCGTGTCTGTTTTGTTGACTTTTTATGCTTTAACGACTGATACTTTCTCACTGCTGCACTCCTAGCTGTTCTCGCTTACATAAATCTGCGCACGGCTTTGAATCACCTTAGCCACATCGTCCACAGACTTCTGTCCCTGATAAAAGGCTTCTGCCTCCTCGGAAATAATCGTGTTTATCTCATCATTTCCCGCAGGCAAAGGCTTTGCCACAGAAACCAATTCCCGCAGAAGGGCTATCTCCTCCTCGGTAGGCACATGATAGGTATATTCCCAGTCCCCATAGGAAATGCTGGACGTTCCTCCTGCAAGGATGGGCTCGCCGTTTTCATCCAGCATAGGCTCGCCATTTTCATCCAATACATACTCTGCCTTGGTAGCCTCCGCTATCATTTCGTCGAACTTGGACTGGCGGGTAGGAAGTCCCCAGGAGAAAACATTGTCCTCGTCCTGCGCTGCCAGATAATGCTCAATAAAGGCCCATGCGCCGTCCTTATTATCAGATTTGGATGCAATACCGTAAATATCGCTCACATTCAAAATACATCCCGCACTCCCGTCCAGCGTAGGGTATCCGATGCAGGTCACCGGTTCGCCAAACATTGCGGCATATTCCTGAATGCCGTTCAGATCGTAAATGCCCGCCATTGCCAAAAGCACATCCCCGGCCTGTATCTTTGCCGGCTGGGACCTGGTATCCGATTCCCAGTCATAGATATCCGGGAATCTGTTTACAAATTCCAGAAGGCTCTTAAACTCTGGTGTGTCGAATTTACACTCCCCTGTGCTCCAATCCACAAAGGAATCCATATTATAGGTAAGGCAGTAATACAAAATGCTGCTCTTGGAGGCCCCGTCAAAAAGCTCCGCTCCCTCGTGGGCGTCTGCATATGCGATCAGCTCATCCAGCGTCCAGCCCATTTCCTCTCCCACATCAGAGGTCTTGCCAATTACCGTGCTGAGAGAGAAGGTGCTGGGAATTGCCACCAGAGCGCCGTCATACTGGAAGCTTTCCAGAATATTTTCCATAAAATCATCCTTGTCCAGCACGCTGCTTTCCTCCAGATAGGGCATCAAATCCTCAAACACACCCTTTGTGGCAAGCTGCTCCACATTCAGCTGGGACAAGTCCAGAATATCCGGGCAGTTTGAGCCCGAGGTAATATCATTATTCAAGCTGGTAATGCCGTCCTGATAGCTTGTTTCCGTCCAGTTGTTCGTATCGATATAAGTTTTGATATCCACCCGGTACTGCTCACTGCTCTTGTTAAAATCCACCGCCGCAGCCTGGAGGTTTTGATTGGTGTAAAGCGTACCGATGGTAATCTGCTCCTTCTGCACCAGCTCAGCGCTGTCGGTCTTTGTCAGCAATGCAATTTCCGTCTCCCCTGTGTTCCAGTCGTTTACAATCGCCACGATCCGGCCATCTGACAAAGCACCCACACTGTTCACATACTGTCCATTGATGTCGCTGTCCAGCCAGTCCAAAATCTCCTCACTGGTCTGCGTGGACAAATCATATTCAGACAGCTTTGTTCCATCATTGATCAGAAAATCCTTCTCTGCACCAGCAGAAAGAATGTTTCCTCCGTTTCCGCTTGGAAAGTTTTCTTTTGCCTCGCCCAGCTTCTTTGCGGCAAAATCGATATCTGCAATCACCATTCCTCCATCGGCGGAGGTGTTGTCATAGTAGCTTACATAAATCTTGCCGTCCTTGCCCTTTCCCATGCTGTTGATCCAGCTCTCCCCAGTGGATACCTCCCCCTGATAATTACCCTGGCCGTCAAAGAGACGAACCAGATAGGAAGAGCAAAGATAGAGATTTCCCTCATCATCGGAAAGGATGCCGTTTACATAGTTATTGTCCACATCCTCATTTAAAAGGTCTGTGATCTCCTGCTCATAAACCAGATTTCCCGAAGCGTCATATTGAGCCAGAAAGGTTTTGCTGATTAGAAAGCCATCCGCATCCAGCTCCTCTCCCGAATAGTCGTAAAGGCACAGATAGACATTGCCCGCTCCATCCACTGTAAAGCCGTTAATGCTTGTGTTTTCCCTGACAGAAACAGGAAGCGCCTCCGGCTCTGTGTCCGCTCCCGGCGTATACCGGCAGATTTCCGTAACCGAAGTCATGGCTGTCTCGTCATAGGTGTTGCGGACATAATAGACGGCATCCCCAGTAATCTGCACATCATAAAAGTTGGAGTAGCTGTCATTACTGAGCTCTATGTATTCCGGCACATACACATACGCCGGAGTTTCATCTGCTGAAACCGTCTCCTCCCTGCCGCCGCAGGCGGTAAGCGTAACCGCAGACACGGCAATCAGCGCAGACAACAGTCCCTGTTTGAGAGCTGCCCTGCGTTTTTTCCGGTTTTCCTTTTCCACGTTTTGTGTTTTTATCATACTTTCCCTCTTTTCAAAAAAACATTTGTTTTAATGAAAACATTATACCCTGCGCCATACAAAAAAGCATCTTAAGAATTTATGAAGAAAAGCGACGAAATGATTACAACCCGTCGCTTTCTCGTCCTTTTTTTTCCAATTTTTTTATACCAGCTTGTGCATTTCCATCACTCTTTGGCGGTGACGCCACAGACTTCCCAGACGGTTGTAAAACCAAAATGACTGCACAAGAATACTGTTTGCCTTCCCTATCCTTTCTTTTGTGGTTCCCTTATAATAGCTGCCTCCGCAGGTAATCTGATTTTTCTCAAGCACACATTGGATCAGGTCGGATTCACAACGTATGGGAACCGGAAAATCCGTATAGGCTAATCCCACACAATCCGCCTTATGCGCATCGCTGCCGCCGAACCGTGGTTTTTCAAACTGCTCCGCAATAGCGGAAGCGCTGCGGTTGCTCTGGACTGTCTCACAAGCATTAAAGCCCTCCACAAAATCGAACCTGTCCATCACCGCCAGCTGGCTTTTATGCTTGCGGGTATTGGTAATGCTCAGATATTTTTCCCCACAGGGATGGGCGGGCCCTAAAATACCTCCATTTTTATGCACAATATCAATCAGCAGATGCACAGGAAGCCCTCTCAGCTCCAAAATCTTTAAATTCACATTCTCCGGCATAATCACAAGTATGTGTCCTGCATCGATGGTATCATACTCAATGCCCTTTAAAACTACAAAATCCGGAAATTTTTTGTCTTTTAGATTCCGCTTCCACTCTCTGTAGCCCTTATAGGAATTATGATCACTGACAAGCATACCGTCATAGCCTCTGTCTATCAAAAGAGAAATATATTCCGCTATGGGTACCTTGCCATCCATGGACCCTTCCTTGGTATGGCAGTGCATATCAAAACGCATGGCAACCTCCTTTTTCCTGAACCTCATTCAGTATATCAAAACGCAGCCGGATATACAATGTTAAATTTTGACACATTTTTCACTGTATGACATGTAACTTTTGTCATTGTTCATCATATCCCTTTTTCTGTGTTAAATACCTGTAAAATATATCTGTAATTTTTTTAACTCATTTTCTAAGCATAAAAAAAGAAGGACAATGCTGCCGTCCTTCTAACTGTCAGATGTCCTGCGCTGCATCCGCTCATATGCCTTTCTTCAGCCAGGAGTCTTTATAACCCCAAGAAGCACAAGCACCAGATACATCACCGGCTGATGCAGCAGATAAATCAAAAGAGAATGTCTCCCCAGCGCCGAAAACGGCAGTCTGGGCACCACATCTGCTATTTTATCCAAAAGATTTCTATCCCGTGCAATCCGATATAAAAAGTAACCTGTTACAAACAGGAAAATCCAGGGAAACACAGAAAAGTAATCCGCCGAATAAAAGGCTTCGTCTGTAAAGCCAAAAAAGGTCATAAACAGACCCTTTTGATACCACCCATGAGGAAGCCTTATGATTTCTGCCGGACCAAACCCCAGATATTCATCATTGATTCCTCTTGTTATCAGGAAAAGTGCAAAGCCAAGCACACATCCCGCCTTTGCTGGAATTTTTCCAAGCACCTTTTCCAGAGGAATCATGACCAGCATTGCCGTCCCTAAAAATGTAAGGATCCCAAAGGTAACTCTCTCATTATAGGTAAAGCTCCAGGTTACAAGGGAGGTAAGCAGGCCTGCTCCCAGCACGATCAGTCCACGCTTTAGGCGGCGCCTTCCAAACATCCAGCAAAAGCCTGACAGCAGAACAAAAGTCCAGCATATGCTCTGCTGCCATATAAAAGCGGCATCGGAACGAAACCACTTCCAATCCACATTCCCTATGTAAACCAGATCCCACACCCCATGATACAAAATCATGCTGATTAACGCAAGTCCTCTCAAGGCATCCAGGTAATCATAGCGGCGGGAAATCCGGCTCTGTCCTTTTTCGTCCATCTTAATCCTTTGTCAGTTCTTTATCCATCCCATATCAGCCCTTGTCAATCCTGACGCAGCTGGAACCGTTTCATCATTTCATCCAGTGTAGTCGCAGACGCAGACAGCTCCTCACTGGTTGCAGAAGTCTCCTGGGAAGCAGCCGAATTAGACTGGATTACGTCGTTAATCTGTTCCACGCCCTTTTCCATTTCCTTAACAGAAATCGCCTGACGATCCGACGCCGTGCGGATATTTGCAACCTGCTGAATGATATGATCCAGCTCCTCAATCACCTTGTTCAGCGCGTCCGCCGTTTCCTGAGTGATTCTGCTTCCTGCCGCCACCTCATTCATAGAGGCGTCTATCATCTTTCTGGACTCTACCGCTGAAGCCGCACTTTCCTCCGCCAGCTTGCGGATTTCATCCGCAACAACCGCAAAGCCTCTTCCCGCCTCTCCGGCTCTTGCCGCCTCAATAGATGCGTTCAGGGAAAGAAGATTGGTCTGGGATGCGATTCCCTCAATGTCTGCGATTACCTTTTCAATCTGCTGAGAGGTGCTGCTGATCTTATCCATAGCCTGGGTCAGCTCCTTCATCTTCGCCTTGCTGTTTTCAGCCTCTGCACCTACCACCTTTGCCTTGTCATGGGCAATATCCGTAGATTTGGTGTTCTCCAGCACCTGATTGGTCACTTCATTCACCGTAGCCACCAGCTCTTCTACGGCAGCCGCCTGTTCCGTAGCGCCCTCGGCAATATCCTGTGCACTGACGGCAAGCTGTGAGGAGCCTGCAGCAACCTGATCCGCAGAGGACTGCATGCCTTCCAGCAGCTCACTGATAGCCCTGACCATCTTAATCAGCTCCTGGCGCACAGAACCCAGCTCTCCGGCATACGCCTCAGGACATTTGCTTCGCACGTTAAAATTACCCTCGGCAAATCCTGACACTATGTAATTTAAATCTCCAATCACAAGCTTCAAGGTGCTGGCTGTTCTCCCAAAGCTTCTGGAAAGATCTCCCAGCTCATCCTCCGACTCCCAGGAGGTTCCCAGGTCAAAATCACCCTTGGATATTTTTTCAGCTGCATCTTTCAATTCGCGCACCGGTTCCACAATCAAATTCTGCAGGCTTATCCCAATCACTATCGTAGCGGCCACGCCGATAGCTGCGATTAGCAAAACCAGTAATGCTGACAAGAAATCTCTATCAACTATAAACCGAAAAACTGATATCAATATGCTGATTAAAAAAATCACAATGATACAGGAAAAAGCAGCACGAATTTTCTTCTTAATAGGTCGGTTTCTTAAAAATGCTTCAATCTTATTCATATCTTTCTCCTTTCCTATTCAGGCATATAAAGCAAAAGCCAAGCAAAAGCCTACAGTGACAGAATACCACTTGATACTTTCTTTTGCAATCATTTTATGTTTTTTTTAGTATTTTAGTACCAGTTACGTAAAAAGAGCCCGGCCCACGAATAAGCTCGTGTTCAAGGCTCTTTTTATACGTCTGCCGCACATGCGGCAAACGCTTACATTCCCATCTGTGCAGCTACCTCTGCCGCAAAGTCCTCGTTCTTCTTCTCCAGGCCTTCGCCGGTCTCAAAACGCACAAATCTCTTCACGCTCAATTCCGCATTGTTTTCCTTTGCAACCTGCGCAATATACTGTGCAACCGTCTGCTTTCCGTCCTCGGCCTTCACATAAACCTGCTCCAGCAGACATACTTCCTTTAATTCCTTATTCAAGCGTCCATTGATTGCACCCTCGATCACCTTTTCAGGCTTTCCTGCCATCTTGGGATCCTGCGCGATCTGTGCCGCGATGATCTCCTTCTCATGTGCCTTGTACTCTTCTGACACATCGCTTGTGGCAACGTATTTGGGAGAAAGGGCTGCAACCTGCATAGCTATATTGGTCATAGCCTCTTTCACAGCATCGTTTACCACATTGGTCTGGGCCTCAACAATCACGCCAATCCTTCCGCCGCCGTGCACATAGGATACCACGCAGCCATTTGCAGCTTCCACTCTCTCAAATCTTCTGATGCTGAGCTTCTCACCGATCACAGCAATCTTCTCAATCAACGCATCCTGCACAGTCTTGGAAGCATCCTCGTTCCACTTTTCTGCAAGGAACGCATCCATATCTGCTGCATCCGATTCTACAGCCTGCCTTGCAACAGCCTCTACAAACTGCTGGAACTGCTCGTTCTTTGCCACGAAATCAGTCTCGGAATTCACCTCCACAACCGCTGCTGCGGTGTCACCCTTAGAAGCAATGCGGCAGATACCTTCCGCTGCAATTCTGCCTTCCTTTTTCACTGCCTTGGCCTGTCCGTTCTTTCTCAGAACCTCCACAGCCTCTTCCATATTTCCATTTGTCTCACTCAGCGCCTTTTTGCAATCCATCATGCCTGCGCCTGTCTGCTCGCGCAGCGCTTTTACCATAGCTGCAGTAATCTCTGCCATATTCTTCACCCTATCTTTCCCTAAAAGTTTTTCTCTGCAACATTAAAATTATTCCGCGTCCTGAGAAACTGCTTCCTCTTCTTCTGCGGCCGCTACCTCTTCGATATCCTCTGCTTCACCCTCTGCCACATCTTCCTGTGTATAAACCGCTTCTCCCTGGTTTGCCTCGATCACGGCGTCAGCCATCTTGGAAACAATCAGCTTCACTGCTCTGATTGCGTCGTCATTTCCGGGAATAATGTAATCCAGCTCCTCGGGATCGCAGTTGGTATCACCGATTCCGATCAGGGTAATGCCCAGTGAATGCGCTTCCTGCACACAGATTCTCTCCTTCTTGGGATCTACTACAAAGATTGCATCCGGGATTCTGGTCATATTCTTAATGCCGCCCAGATTCTTCTCCAGCTTTTCCCATTCCTTCTTCAAAGCGATAACTTCCTTCTTAGGCAGAACATCAAAGGTTCCGTCCTCGGACATGGTCTCAATGGCATGCAGCCTGTCGATACGGGATCTGATGGTCTTAAAGTTGGTCAGCATACCGCCCAGCCATCTCTCGTTTACATAATACATTCCGCAGCGCTCTGCCTCTGTCTTAACAGCATCCTGGGCCTGCTTCTTGGTTCCCACAAATAAAATGGTTCCGCCCTGTGCCACAATCTCGGAAACAGCCTTATAAGCCTCGTCCACCTTGCCTACGGATTTCTGCAGGTCGATGATGTGGATGCCGTTTCTCTCGGTGAAGATGTAGGGAGCCATCTTGGGGTTCCATCTTCTCGTCTGATGTCCGAAATGAACACCTGCTTCAAGTAATTGTTTCATAGAAATAACGCTCATTTTTTTACCTCCATTTGGTTTTTTCTTCCGCAGCTTCTTTTCTGCCGGGCCGGCGTTACTTAAGCCCGGTTAGCTCTGACATCTATTCTCCTGTGGGAGAACACCGATGCCAAATCGAAACGCGTGTTTTTTCGTCACAACAGTGGCATTATAGCATAAGAAAACCCCTGTTGCAAGGGGTTTTACTGTTTTCCGGTGATAATTTCCGCAATTTCTTCCTCCCCGGTTCCCGGTTCTATCTGATAGGTGCCGATCCGAAGAGATTTGGAATAGCCGTTGTCGCAAAGATACCTGTCGAAAGCCTCTGCGTCCTCTACAAGTCCCGCCTCGGCCAGCATTCTGCTCACCGTCACCGAGCTGTCGCCCGGCTGTATGGTCACAGACACTTCCGGCGCGGCCTCTGGCTGCAGTGCCTCTGTTTCCTCTGGCTGCTGCGTTTCTATCTCCTCCGGCTGCCGTGCCTCTGTCTCCTCTGGCTGCTGCGCCTGTGTCCCCGGCGGCTCCTCCATGGTTTCCTGGGATTCCTGCCCTGCCTCTGGCAGTGCCTCCGGCAGCGTTTCTGACTGGGGCGTTTCCAGATCAGACAAAACGGCCGGGGTGCTTTCCACCATCCCAAGCTCTGCCGCACGTTCCCTGATCTGCGCATCACTGAGCGTCTGACCCCTTCCTGAGGCGGCCCCCATCAGCACTGCGGCAGCCACCATTCCGATCCCCAATCCCCGCAAATAATATTTCAACCTCATCTCAATTCTCAACTCCGTAGTGCAGGGCTGTTCTGCAGCCATTATGCACTTCTACATATTTTTATATAAGTCAACCACCAGCTTCACCTCTCCCACGCCAAGACCCAGCTCCTTAGCGATTGCAACCTTTGACCAGCCCGCTCTGTAAAGCTCTAAAATCCTGTTGTTACTGTTGGCTCCCCTTTCGTCCTCTTTAGAAAGGCTGATGTCTGCGCCGGTTTCTTTCCTTTCCTCAGGCTGTCCGCCCTCCGGAGTATTTTCCAACTCAATATCCATCTCCCCGGTTTTTGTTTCCTCCGGCGCCAGACTTTGCAGGGAATCTACCACTGCCTGAGCCCTTCTTCTGGTTTCCTCGGCCTCCTTCATTGTCCGGTTTATCTCTGAAACCGCATCTTTCAGATGCTTATGCTTGTCATTGAGCATATCATACAGGAACATTACCTCCTGATGGTTTTTATGAATCTCCTCCAGCACGGTATCGGAATACTCGTTTACCGCCATGATTTTTTCATTGGAAATTCTCTCC